>JBJTSM010000313.1:0-5691 GCA_046076685.1 Planctomycetia bacterium
TCACGATCGTCAGCCACTGTTCCTGGCCCGACCAACGCATCGGCACGAGCACGCTGGCCCGCTGCGCCGCCGACTTCAAACGGCACGAATGGCCCGCGCCGGCCGTGGTGATCGTCGGCGAGGTGGCCCAGCCGGCCGAAGCGGCCCGGGCGGTCGTGGGCCGTGGCCCGCTCACCGGCCGACGGGTGCTCAACACGCGGCCGGCCGTCCCGGCCACAGGGCCGGCCCATCAAGCCGACGAGTTCGACGCACGGGTGCGGGCGGCCGGCGGCACGTGCCTGCACGTGCCCGCGATCCGCATCGACCCGCCGGAGTCCTGGGCCCCGCTCGACGCGGCGATCCGGCAGGCCGACACCTTCGATTGGATCGTGTTCGCCAGCGCCAACGGCGTGCGCAGCTTCACGAGCCGCCTGCGGAAGGCGGGCCGCGACGGCCGGGCGCTCGGCACGGCCCGGCTGGCTGCCATCGGGCCCTCCACGCGTCAGGAACTGGAGCGGGCCGGCCTCGCCTGCGACCTCGTTCCCGGACTGTTTCGCTCGGAGGGCATCGTCGACGCCCTCGGCGCCACGCCCGCTCCGGCGCGATTTCTGCTCGTGCGTGCCAACCGCGGCCGCGATCTCATGCGGCGGGAGCTCGAAGCCAAAGGGCACGTCGTCTGCGAGGTGGCCGCCTACGCGAGCGAACCGGTCGCGGCCCTCGACGCCGCCGCCTCGGCGGCCATCGACCAGGCGCCGATCGACTGGATCACGGTCACGAGTTCCCTGATCGCCGACGCCTCTGCCCGGCTGTTCGGCCCGCGGATGCGCGGCTGGCGGGTGGCCAGCCTGAGCCCGATCACGTCGGCGGCCCTCCGCCAGCACGGCATCGCCCCCACCGTTGAGGCGGCGGAAGCCACCGCGGAGAGCCTGGTCGCGGCGATGGCGGCATGGGAAACCGCCCAGGCCTCACGGTCTGCCTGACCGCACCGGCTGCCTGTGGCGGGGAAATTCCAGAAGCGCGGAAACCCCCGTCGATACCAGTGCAGTCAGGTTGGCCATGGAGGGAACCGTGGCCGGGACGGAGAAGACGGGGGAACACCGGTATGGGCCGATCGGGTCTGCCAGCGACGCTGGTCATCTGCGCACCGCTTCCGACCGGAATACGGGCCACTGGAGCCGAGTCATACCTGGACGAGGTCGGCCGCCGCGCCGGCGTGCCGCTGACGTGGGTCGCGGCGATCGACAGGCTCCCGCTCGCCGTCCGGCACCGTGATGCCGCGGCGATCCCGACGGGCGTCGCGCTCGACATTCCCGGCACGCCGACCCGCCAGGAGCTGCGTCAGCTCATCACCCGGGCCGCGGCCGAAGCCCCCGGCCTCGACGCGGTCGTCATCCGCGGCCCGCTGCCGGCCGAACATCGGCGGGTGCTCGTCGACGGCGGCATCCACGTCGCCTGCCGCGACCAGTTCGATGACGTATCCCGCGGCGTCCGGCGGCCCGCTCCGGCCGGCTGGCCCTGCCGCAGCTCGCTCTGGGGCCTCTGGGAAGTAACGCCGGCCCGGGCCACACCGCCCGGCATCGTCGACCACCTGCTGCCGTGGCGGGCCGGCACGACCTCGCGGTCTGGCTCGCTCAACGTCATCGACGCCGCCGGCACGGGGCCGGCCCCCGACGCCGCGACCATCCGCAGCCGCGTCGATTCGTGGAAGGCCTGGGCCGTGCGTCAACGAGGGCCGGGCCAGCCCGTGTTCGCCACGCTCTCCGACCTCCCGAGCCTGATCGCCGGCGCCGGCCGCCTCCCGATGGGCGGCTCCATCCTGAAGGCGGCGTAAAGCGACCCTGGCGAATGGGAAGCGTTTCTTGGCCCCACCCCGTCGCTTGCGCTCCGGGCTTGTATCCGGACAAGGCGCGACCGTTCGCGGAGCGTGTCAGCGGCGGGGTCGTTCCATGATCGACCAGCTCATGTAGGCCAGGATCGCGCCGGCGAGGATGAAGCCGATGTCGCCCAGGATCGTGACCCGCTGGAACGGAAACCCGGCGGCCAGGTCGGCGAGGAACAGGATCACCACGAGCCCCGAGACGGCCATCCCGATAAACGGCATCGCTTTGGACACGGGATCCCTACCTTCGGCACGCGGGCATAGGCAACGAGTTCATTTGCCTTACGATATCGGCTATCCCGCAGGATGCCACCGGGCCGCCGTCCGCCCGGCCGTGTAGCCCATTTCCCCGACGATCCCCGGAGTCCCTGCCCGTGGCCCCCCACGCCCCCCCGCGTCGCACCGCCGTCTACACCGGATCCTTCGACCCGATCACCCTCGGCCACCTGGACGTGATCCAGCGGGCCAGCCGCGTCTTCGAGACGATCGTCGTCGGCGTCGGCATCAACCCCGAAAAACAGCCGATCTTCTCCCTGGCCGAACGCGTGCAGCTGGTGCGGGAATCGGTCGCCGATCTGCCGAACGTGCGGGTGGAGCTCTTCAGCGGGCTGTCGGTGGCCTTCGTGAGGGAGCAGGGCGCCCACGTGCTTCTGCGGGGCGTGCGGTCGCTGACCGACATCGACGCCGAATTCACGATGACCCTGGCCAACCGGAAGCTCGATCCGGGCGTGGAGACGGTGTTCCTGATGGCCGACGCCCAGTATTCGCACATCTCGTCGTCGCTGCTCAAGCAGATCACGCCGCTGGCCGACGACGAGGCGCTGCTCAAGTTCGTGCCACCAGCAGTCGTGGCCCCCCTCCGCCGGACACTCTCCGGCCCGTGAACTCCGTCAGTTCACGCTCTGCCCGCCGGCTTCGAAGTGCTGCCGCAGGTAGCGGGCCCGCTCGATGTTGCGGTCTTTCGTGTCGAGCTCGACGCCGCGGAGCTTCTGCAGGTGCGCCGACTGCGTGCGGACGAGCAGCGAATTGATGTCGGCGATCTTCACGTCGCCGATCAGCCCGAGCAGCACGCCCATCCGCACCCGCGACAACAGCTGCATCGTCTCCTCCGCGCTGATCGTCTGGGCCGTCCGCAGGATGCCGTAGGCGCGGCTCACCTGGTCGTGCACGTTCTGCTCCGTCTCGCGGACGAGGAATTCCCGGGCCCGCCGCTCGTAGTCGATGAGCACCGGCACCACGTCGCCCACCTGCTCGACGAGCTGCTCCTCCGACTTGCCCAGCGTGGTCTGATTGGAAATCTGGTAGAAGTCGCCCATCGCCTGCGAGCCCTCGCCGTAGAGCCCGCGGACCGCCAGCGAGATCTTGTGCAGGCTGCGAAACACCTTGTCGATCTGCCGCGTGATCACGAGCGCCGGCAGGTGGAGCATCACGCTCACCCGGATCCCGGTGCCCACGTTGGTCGGGCAGGCGGTGAGGTAGCCGAAGCGGGGGTGGAACGCATAGGGCACGAACTGGCCGATCTGCTCGTCGACCACCTTGATCTGCTCCCAGACACCCCGCAGGTCGAGGCCGCTGTGGATGCACTGGATACGGAGATGGTCCTCCTAGTTGATCATCAGGCTGATCTGCTCGAGCGGGTCGATCGCCACGCTCCGCGCCCCCTGGGCGTCGGCATGCTCCCGGCTGATCAGCTGCCGCTCGACGAGAAACTGGCGGTCGACCTCCTCGAGCCGCCCCACGTCGATCGACTCGAGGTCGTGGCCCACCGGGGCCATGGCGATCCGCTCCCGCAGAAACCGCTCGATCTCGGCCCGGTCCTGCTCGGACGCCCGGCTCACGAAGGGATACTGCGGCAGGTTGCGGGCCAGCCGCACGCGGCTGCTCATCACGATGTCCGATTCCGGACCCGTGCCACGGAGCCATTCGCCGATCGTCTGGGCCAGCATGTCGAGTTTCATGGTCTGCATCCGGCGACGCCCCGGGGCGCCGTCGTCACTCCTGTGCTTCCGGGCGGACGGGGGGAATCCAGCGGTCCTCGATCGCCCGGATGGCGTCGCGGTCTTCCTTGGCCTTTTCGTAGTCCTCGCGGACGATCGCCTCTTTCATTTCACGGCGCAGCCCGATGACCCGCGTCAACTCCCCGGTGCCCTCGGTGGCCTGCGGCGGCCGCGCCGGCCGGCGGCCGGTGTGCTCCGTCGAGCCGTGGATGTTGGAGATCAGCGGCTCGAGTTCCTTCGCGAACTGCTCATAGTCGTGCGGGCAGCCCAGCCGGCCCTGGTTGCGAAACTCGAAGAAGGTGATGCCGCACATGTCGCAGGCCTTCTGGTCGAGCACCGCCAGCTCGTCGGCCGTCTGCCCGACGCCCAGCGGGCCGACGGCGCCACCGGGGGCCGCCGACTCCTCCGCCGACTCCGGCCCGCCGCCCCCCTCGCCCTGATTGAGATACACCCGCGCATGATCCTCGCAGAGGTGGAGTTCGCGGACCGCGCCCGTCTCGAGCTCGGTGATGTGAAACACCGCCTGCTTGTCGCACTGCTGACACTTCATGGCCGGGACTTCCTGCTGGGGTTCGAGCGGGCGACGGGCTGCTGCCCGCCGCCGATATCTGGAACCGCGAACGCCAGTGGAATCATAGCGGGCGGCGGCCGGAAGGTCGCCCTCGACGCTCGCCGGGCCGCGGCAAGGCCCATTCCCGCCGACGGCTCCCGGTAAACCGCCGCCTGCTTGTTGCCCGCCGGTGCCGGTCGGTACGCTGTGCGTTTTCCCGGCCGGGAGACGCTTGAGCCTGAGCCGTCCCGCAGTGTCCATCCGCCCATGTCGCACCTTCCGGACCGGCAACGCTTCGACGCCCTGGCGAAGTCGTTTCGTCTCGTGCCGGTCTACCGCCGGCTGTTCGCCGACGGGTTGACCCCGCTGTCGGCCTTTGCCCGGATCGACGCGGGCGACTCCGCCTGCCTGTTCGAGAGCGTGGTCGGCGGGGAAAAGGTGGGCCGCTACAGCTTCCTCGGCGCCGATCCCTTCCTGCGGTTCGAGGCGTTCGGCCGGAAGGTGCGGATCACGCGGGCCGACGCGGCCGCCGTGGAGGAATTCGAATCGGACGATCCGTTGGCCGACCTCGAGCGCCGGATGGCCGAATACCGGCCGGCGCGGCTCGAGCAACTCCCCCCGTTCACGAGCGGCGCCGTGGGCTACGCGGCCTACGATTCCATCCGGTATGCGGAACGGCTGCCGCATCCGCCAACCGACGATCTCCATCTCCCCGACCTCTGCTTCGCCTTCTACGACCGGCTGCTCGTCTTCGACAACGTCACCAAGTCGCTCGACATCGTCGTGCTGGCCCACGTCCATGACGACTCGGGGAACGACGATTCGTCCGCGGCCCGCGGCTACGAGGAGGCCTGCCGCCGCATCGACGCCACGATCGAACAGCTCTTTCGCCCGAGCCCCTGGCCGCCGGCGGCCGACATCGGCCCGCGGCACGAACCCCGTTGCCTGGCCGATGGCACGGCCCGGGCCGCATCGACCCGCGAGGAGTTCCTGGACGCCACCGAGAAGGCGATCGAATACATCCGCGCCGGCGACATCTTCCAGGTGGTGCTCAGCCGCCGGCTCGAACTGCCCTTCGACCTGCCGCCGCTCGAACTCTACCGCACGCTGCGGGTCGTGAATCCGAGCCCCTTCATGTTCTACCTCCGCACGCCCACGGCCACGCTCGTCGGCAGTTCGCCGGAGATCATGGTCCGCGTCGTGGACGGCCACGTCACGGTGCGGCCGCTGGCGGGCACCCGACCACGGGGCAGGACTCCCGAGGAGGACAAGACCCTCGCGGAGGG
>JBJTSM010000314.1:0-2059 GCA_046076685.1 Planctomycetia bacterium
GGGCTAGCCGCGCAATGCAGCGGACTCGCGATAAAGTCGGTTGGTGTGGTCCGCGTAAGGTCGCGAGCCGCTGATTGCGGCCGTTATATATGTGTTAGAATGCGATCATGATCGACATTGCCCAGACCCTTACCGAACTGACGGCTCTGCCTATTCACGACCGGCTGCGAGTGGTCGAGTCATTGTGGGACAGTATCCCGGCAGACTCGCCCGTCGAGATCTCTCCCGAGCAGCGGGCGGAACTGCAGCGGCGGATCGCCGCTCATGAGCGGTCGCCCGAGCAGTTGCTCACGTGGGATGAGGTTCTCGATCGCCTGCGTGATAGTCGATGAAGTTCGTGCTTCGGTATCGTCCCGAAGTGATCGCGGATCTCGATGCTGGGCGCAGGTGGTATGAGGAGCGGACTGCCGGTCTCGGCTCAGGCTTTATCGTCGAGTGCTCCGAGGCCCTTGCGAGGATTCAGCGTAATCCAGAGTGGGTCGGCGCCGATGCTTATGGCGTGAGATCCCATCGCATCCGCCGCTTCCCGTACGTCATCCACTACCGTATCGAAGGCGAGATGATCGTGGTCTTCGCGATCATGTTCGGGGGCCGCGATCCATCGTCGTGGCAAGGGCGGATATAACCACTCAATGCAGCGGACTTGCGATAAAATCGTGCGGTGGGGATAATCCTTGGTCGCGAGCCGCTGATCGCCAACGTTCGCATTGCCCCAGCCACAGACGTGGTTTCGGTACAGTGCAAATCCTGCCTGCCGTTGGTTACTCGACGAAATAGAGAATGAGTGTACGTGCAATTCCTTCACGATCAGCATGTTGTGTTGACGCGGTTGTGGGCCGGCATCGCCGTGCTCCTGCTCATAGCGATGATGGGCGTGAGCCTTGCCACTGGCGTTGCCCAAGAGCCGTTCGAGACCGTGCGAGATCCTGCCGCGTACCGAAGCGATCTCATTGCCTCGTCGCCATGGCTAAAGGTCATTCTTGCGATGGATTCGCTGTTCATCATCGCATACGCCTCGTTCTTCCTCTGTTTTGCCCATGTCGCTCGCCAGCATGGCGATGCCGGAATGCTGCGACTCGGCGTCATAGCGATTCTGGCCACGGCGATCCTCGACATCATCGAAGATCAGCACTTGCTTGCCTTAACCGATAGCCTTCGCCTTGGCGAGGGCGTGAGCCTCGGGGTGCTTCGGATGCAGCACGTCTTGAGTCAGACGAAGTTTCATCTGAGTTACATGGCTACGGTGTTCGTTGCCATGGGAGTGCCCCGCCGAACTCCCGTTGAGCGGGCCTTTGCCTTGGCAGTCGGCGTTCCACTCCCGCTCATTGGCATCGTCCGATGGGTTGCCCCGGCTGCGGTTCAGTTTCCCCTCGTCGTGGCGCAGTGGCTGGCGTTTCTCGGAGGATTTCTCGGTGCCGGGGTGATCGTGGGCTGGTATTCGGCAATCGAGCGAGCCGACTCGCGATGAAGCGCGGCGGAATCGGGAGTTTTTTCCAGGAGTGGTGAGATTGTCTCACATTGAAATCAAGCCCGTGCGTCCTCGCGTCGAGGGGCTTTTGGCGCCCTATGAACACCTGATCGGCAAGGACTTTCCCGGGTATCGCAATCATGTGTATCGCACGATCACGTATGCGATGCACTTTCTCGGCAACGCCATCGAGCACGAGCCACTCGTGGAAACAGCGTTTGTCTACCACGACATCGGGCTCTGGACCGACCATGCACTGGCGTATTTGGAGCCATCGGAGGCCGTGGCGCTCTCCGACAACGAACGGTGTGGCTGGGGGCTGGATCCGGAGGCCTTGCGGGGAGCCATCCACTGGCACCACAAGGTGTTTCGCTACCGTGGGCCCCACGAACAAGTGATCGAGGCCTGTCGAAAGGCGGATTGGATCGACGCCTCGATGGGCATGGTGCGCAAGGGGATGAGCAGGGCCGCGGTCGCGCAGGTCGAGGCCGTCTTCCCCAACGAGGGCTTCCACGCGGCCTTGCTGCGGCTCGCGAAGGATTACGGCGGTTCGACGCTCGTGGGCGGCTGGAAGGTCGCTCGCGGCATCGT
>JBJTSM010000315.1:0-5241 GCA_046076685.1 Planctomycetia bacterium
CACGGGGGCATCCGCCATTCCCTGGGAGTCGGTCGCGGACATCCTCGAGTGAACGGGGCCGCATGGAACGCGCAAAGCGTGAAAAATCCGGGACGGGAGCGAATAGCCGGTTGCACTTCGCTGGCGTCGTGATAGGCTTCCCGCCATGCCCGGATCGAAACGCATGTACACTGATTGCGTTAGCCAGCCCTGAGCAGCAGCATCGAAATTGGCTCCCGTCCCGGATTATTCACGGATTATTCAAACGCTATACTTCCCGGGCGTGAAAAGCAGCGCAGTTCCTACGGAATCGAAGTCGCCTTCGATTTCTTGCGATGCCTCGGCCACCCTCCCTTACCGTCGCCGTCGGGCTTGTGTGGCTCAGCGCCGCCTGCGGCAGCGCGGCTGATCCGGTCGCCCCCGCGGAAATCGTCCGGGCCCACTGCCTCGACTGCCATTCCGGCGACAAGCCGCAGGGCGCCGTCGCCCTCGACAGGCTCCTCGCTGCCTCCGACCTGACTCGCGACTTCCGCATCTGGCAGGCCGTCCGCGAGCAGATCGAGGCGGGCCGCATGCCGCCGCGGGAGGCGGGCGAACTGACCGCCGCCGACCGCGAGGCGATCCTCGGCTGGCTCGCCCCCGGCCTGCGGGCGGCCATCGAGGCCAATGCCGGCGATCCCGGCAACGTCACGCTGCGGCGGCTCACCAATGCCGAGTACGACGCCACGGTCCGCGACCTCACGGGCATCGACTTCGGGCTCGGGCGGGAGTTCGAGCCCGACGGCGGCGGCGGGGAGGGCTTCGCGAATACAGGCGACGTGTTGTTCGTGAACCCGGGGCAGTTCGATCGTTATCTGTCTGCCGCCCGCCAGATCGCCGATCATGCGACCATCCTGCCCGGCACGGGCATCGTGTTCCAGCGGGAACGGGTGGGAAGCCGGGGGCCGGAGCCACTGCGGGACCAGGCACAGCAGGCGATGTATGTGTGGTACCAGAAGGCGGCCGGGCCGCACGTGCCGGCCGATGGAACTCCTCTCCGTGAGGCGGAGTACATGCTCGCCTGTTGGAAGCATGCCCATCGCGAGGTCACCGGAGCCGACTCACTCGACGACCTGGCCGACGCATCAGGTCTGGCGAGGCACTACCTCACCAACTGGTGGGCGTTTCTCCAGGCGGAGGAGCCGGCCTCCCGCTACCTCGACCTCACCCGGCTCGCCTGGCGACGGCTGCCCCCGCCCGACCCTGCCGCGCCGCGGGACGTGCCGACGGCCGTCGCCGAGGCCCTGCAGGCGATCGGGGCCGAGCGACAGAGTTGGTATGTCGGCAATCCTGACCTATACGGGGGTTCGGCTCAGCGCAGGCAGCAGGACGCCGACAGTCTGCGGGGCGACTATCCCGTCGTCACGACCACGAGCGGATCCGATCGGGTGCACCTGGTCGTGGCCGCTGCGGCCGACGGTGCCGAGGGAGACACGGTCCGGCTCTCAAACCTCAGGATCAAACTCGGCGACCAGTGGCGGCCCTACCCGGAATGGCTGGCAGAGCGCAGGCGGACGGTCGAGGCACGGCTTGCGGAACTTGAAAACAGCACAGCCGGAGAGTCGGCTCCGGAAGAGGTCGCTCCGCTCCGCCACGAACTGGATCTGCTCGTGGCCGCCGCCGGCCGGTTCGGCACGCATCCCGGCGGCCGCGTCGCCGGGCCTGCGGAGATCGTCGTCGCCGCGCCGGCGGTCGTCACGCTGCCGGTGCCCCGCGAGGCGACGACGTTCAAGGGGCAGGGCCGGCTCGACATCGACGACCCGGCCGCCGACCGGGCCAGCGGGCAGTGGATGGCGACCGTCGGCGAACCGCCCGACCCGGCCGGCGTTCTGCCCGGCGCGGTCACGGTGTGGAAGCGGGGCACCGATGCCGCCCGCGCTTCGATGGATGAGTTCACTCTCATGAAGCAGGCCTTCCCCGAGAACTTTGACCTGCGGCTCTCGGGCATCACCGAAAACTTCCGTACTCCACCGACCCACCCGCGGGTCTACTGGCTCTCCGACGCGCAACTGCTTTCTCTTCTGCCCGAACGAGACCGTGCCGTTCACGCAACGCTCCTGCGCGACTGGAGCCTGGCCCGCGACCTCGCGCTTACGGCCGATCAGGCGGCCGAATGGGACACGCGGGTGTTCGCCCATCTCGACGCCTTCGCCGCGCGGGCCTGGCGTGGGCCACTCACGACAGCAGAGCGGAAACGGCTCCATGGCATCTACCGGGCGGCGGTGGCCGGCGGCGATGAGACCGCGGCCGGCGGGCTGCGGGAGCAGGCCGCCCGCGAGGCGCTCGTGGCCGTGCTGGCGGCGCCCCGCTTCCTGTTTCGAATCGAGGAGGAGCGCGAGCAGGAGCGGCCCGTCAGCCCGTGGGAACTCGCCGCCCGCCTGAGCTACTTTCTCTGGTCTTCGCTGCCCGACGAACGGCTGCGGCAGGCCGCGGCCGATGGCAGCCTGGCCAAGCCCGAGCGACTGGCGGCGGAGGTGCGGCGGATGCTCGCCGACCCGCGGTCGGAGGCGTTGGCCCGTGAGTTCGCCGCCCGCTGGCTGCGATTCCGCGGCTTTGCCGAGCGGGCGCCGGTGGACCGCGAGAAATTCCCCGAGTTTACGCCCGAGCTTCAGACCGCCATGGAAGGGGAGGCCACGGCCTTCCTGGCCGATGTGATTCGGCACGACCGCCCGCTGCGGGAACTCTTCGGCGCGGGCCACACCTTTCTGAACGAACGGCTCGCGGCCCACTATGGTATTCCGGGCGTGGCGGGGCCCGAACTCCGCCGGGTCGAGGTGGCCGATCAGGGCCGGGGCGGCCTGCTCGGCATGGCCGCGATTCTGGCGAGCACCTCCTATCCCCAGCGCACGAGCCCGGTGCTCCGCGGCAACTGGGTGCTCACGGCGGTGCTCGGCACCCCCACGCCGCCACCGCCGGCCGACGTGCCGCCGCTCGAGGAGGCGGCCGCCGCCGGGGCGGGCATCCGCGAGCGGCTCAAGGCCCACCGGGCGGCGGCCGCCTGCGCTGCCTGCCACGACCGGATCGACCCGCTCGGCTTCGCGCTCGAGGGCTTCGACGTGCTCGGCCGCCGCCGCGACCGCGACGACGGCTCCGCGCCGCTCGACCTGTCGGCCGAATTCGTGGACGGCACGACCTTCACCGGCTTCGAGGGTTTGCGGGGCTTTCTGGTCGACCGTCGCGACCTGGTCATGCTCCAGTTCTGCCGCAAGCTGCTCGGCTATGCGCTCGGCCGGGCCGTCCTGCCCACCGACCTGCCACTCGTGGAGAGACTCCGCGATCGCATCCTGGGAGCAGATGCCGGTATCTCGGCGGCGGTGCTGGGCATCGTCCAGAGCCGGCAGTTCCTCAATCGCCGCGGTACGCTGGCCGATGAAGATCAAGATGAAGATAAAAAGGAGGCCGGCCGATGACCTTTCCCGCCCACCCGCTGCCCGGCCTGTCCCGCCGCCGGTTCCTCCGCGGGGCGGGCGTGGCCCTGGGGCTGCCCTGGCTCGAGTCGCTGGCCCCGGCCGCCGAGGCCGGCGGCCCGCCGATCCGCTTTGCCGCGCTCTTTATGGGCAATGGCGTCAATCCTCACCACTGGGGCGCGAAGACCGGCCCTAAGGGAATCGAGTTTGCCAAGACCCTCTCGCCGCTCGTCCCGCACGCTGCGAAGGTGAACGTGTTTCACGGCCTCTGGAATCCGACCGCGACGAACGAAAACGGCCACTATTCGAAGATGAACGTCCTCTCCGGGCTCAAGGTCAAGCGGACCACGACCGACGTGGAGGTGGGCATCTCGTTCGACCAGCTCATGGCCCGGGCGGTGGGCCGGACCACGCCGCTGCCGAGCGTCGTGTTGGGCACCGAGCCGCCCGGCTACAGCACCGACGCGGGCTACACGCAGATCTACTCGGCCTACGTCTCCTGGAGCAGCCCTACCACACCGGCCCCCAAGGAGATCGTGCCCCGGCAGGCGTTCGATCAGCTCTTTGACGACGGCAGCCGCCGGCGGGCCGACGCGAGCGTGCTCGATCTCGTCGCGGCGGAGGCGGCCTCGCTCCGCGGCCGGCTCGGCGGCCGCGACCGGGCCAAGCTCGACGAGTATCTCACGAGCGTCCGCGAGCTCGAGCGGCGGATCGAGCGATCGGCGGAGGAGAGCCGGCGGGAGACGGGCGGACACGGCTGGCGGCCCACGGTCACGGAGCCCTCCCTCGAGCGGCCCGGCCCGGGGATTCCGGCCGAGCCCCGCGAGCATCTCGAACTCATGTGCGACATCCTGCTGTTGGCTTTCCAGATGGATCGCACGCGGGTGGCCACGCTGATGCTCAACAACGATCTGTCCAACATGAACTTCGGGTTCTTGGGCGGCATTCATGGCGGCCAGCACGAGCTCAGCCATCATGCCAACAACGCCGGGCGGCTGGAACAGTATCAACGGGTCAACGAGTATCACATGGCCCTGCTGGCCCGGCTGCTTGCCAGGATGGATGCGACGGTCGAGGGGGAGCGCACGCTGCTCGACAACTCGATGGTGCTCTTCTGCTCGAGCCTGATGGACGGCAACGCCCACGACTCGAAGGAGCTGCCGATCGTCCTCGCCGGCGGCGGCGGCGGCACGATCCGCGGGGGGCGGGTGCACGATCTCCGCGGCCAGGAGGATCGTCGGCTCTGCCGGCTCCATCTGGCGATGATGCAGCGCATGGGCCTGGCGGTGGACCGCTTCGGCGACGCCGACACCCCGCTCGACCTGGCGTAGTTCGCAGGCTGTGCCGGTCGTTCTTCCCCGCGCTGCCGGTGGCCGTCACCGATTATCGTCTGCGGGTCTGCCGGCGTTTCCACCGGCGTTTCGCCTTTTGCTATTCCCCTGCCATCTCTTAAGATACCCCCGGTTTTGGCTGGACCGGAGGATCCTGCTCATGACACAGCGACGTTGGCTCAAGGCAAAGGGGGCTCGTAGGCGAGGACCCGCCCGCCGTGGGAGCGGCCGGCTCTTCAGCGAACCGCTCGAGGACCGGCGGCTGCTCGCGGTGGGGCTGATGCCCGACGACTCTCTCTATGGCCGCGTCGATCCGGCCTGGTTTTCGTCGCTCTCCGCGGCCGCGCGGCCGACTGCCGTGGAGGCGATCACGACATCCGGTGGCCCGGCTGTGGCCGCCATCAGGCCGCAGTCCGCGGCCCGTCCCGTGAAGACGGCGCCCGTGGACGGCGAGTGGATCGTCCGCCTGTCGGCGACCGCCCTGT
>JBJTSM010000316.1:0-2016 GCA_046076685.1 Planctomycetia bacterium
GCGATGTTCCCGGTCAGCCGCAAGCAGGCGCTCTCGTCGCAGAAGATGCAGGTGCTCCAGCCGGAGATGAAGGCGATCGCCGAGAAATACAAGAACGAGCCGGAGAAGCGGACGCGGGCCACGCAGGAACTCTGGCGGAAGCACGACTACAACCCGATGGGCGGCTGCCTGCTCGTCTTCATCCAGATCCCGATCTTCATGGGGCTCTACCGGTCGCTGGCCACCGACGTGGAACTGCGGCAGGCGCCGCTCTTCAGCTCGGCGATCCGCTGGTGTTCGAACCTCGCCGCCCCCGACATGTTCTACGACTGGTCGAAGCTGCTGCCGCCGTTCCTCTCGGCCCCGGAGGCGTGGCTCGGTCCCTTCCTGAATCTCTTCCCGCTGGCGACGATCGGCCTGTTCCTCTGGCAGCAGCAGCTCTTCATGCCGCCGGCGGTGGACGAGCAGGCGAAGGTGCAGCAGCAGGTGATGAAGTACATGATGTTCTTCATGGCGCTGATGTTCTTCAAGGTGCCCTGCGGGCTGTGTCTCTACTTCATCGCGTCGAGCCTGTGGGGCATCGCCGAGCGGCTCTGGCTGCCGCAGACGCTTCCCCCCACGGCCGCCGGCGCGACCGCGGGCGGCGCGGCGGCGGGCAACGGACGGGTGATCAACGTGCCGTTCGCCAAACTCGGCGGCAAGGAGCCCGCCGTGCCGGCCGGCGACGCGGCGCGGCAGAAGCGGCAGTCGCGGAAGAAGCAACGCTGACCGGCGGGCACGCGGCCGAGCGTATCGGCATCCAAGCCCCCGGCGCGAGCCGGGGGATATGGCGACGCCCGGTTCCGCCTCCGGCTCGTTCGCATCCGACTTTTGTGCAGCACCGGCTTCGGGGCGGCAAAAGTGTTTCGTCCGCCGCTCCGACGGCGGATGGGCTCGTCGCGTGGGCCGGGGCGGCCCAAAGCTCCTCGAGCTTTCGCCGACCCCTTCGCCTATCTCAACTGTTCTGCCGAGGCTGGGACTTGCTCTATTCTCATGCCTTATGTGGTCCGTGCATGAATTGATCGTCGCGCCCGCCACCGTCGCGGGCTCCGGGAGCCGCGCCATCGTGCGGCTTTCGGGCGTGGGGCTCGATGCCCTGCTCGGGCGGCTCTTCGTGCCGACCGGGGGCGGATTCCCACGCGCAGGCGAGCCGCCGCGACTGGTGGCGGCCCGGCTGGCAGACCCCGAACTGACGGCTGAATGGGACGCACTGCCCGTGGAGATCCTCCACTGGCCCGGGCCGGCCGGGCCCACCGGCGGCCCGCTGGCCGAGGTGCAACTGCCCGCGTCGGCACCACTCGTCGCCGCGGTGGTGGCCGCGGCGCGTGGGCAGGGCGCCCGGCTCGCGCGGGGCGGTGAGTTCACGCTGCGGGCGTTTCTCGCCGGCCGGCGCGATCTCCTGCAGGCGGAGGCGGTGCTGGCCGTCGTGGAGGCGCAGACACCGACGGAACTCTCCGCCGCGCTCGATCGGATGGCCGGCGGCGTCGGCCACGTGGTCGATGCCCTGCGGGAGACGCTGCTCGACCTCACCGCCGACATCGAGGCCGCGATCGACTTCGCCGACGAACACACCCCCGATGCGGTGCCTGTGGCCGACGCCGCCGCCTGGACGGCGGTGCAGACACGGCTCGCGGCGGTCGAGGGCGACCTGGCCGCGGTCGCCGGCCGGCTGGCCGGCCGGGACGCAAGCGCGGCCGCCGACCTGCCCCGCGTGGTGCTCGTGGGCCCACCGAACATCGGCAAGAGCAGCCTCTTCAATGCGCTCGTCGGCCGGGAGGCGGCCCTCGTGGCCGACGAGGCGGGCACCACGCGAGACTGGATCGTCCGCCGGCTCGATGCCGCTCCCACCGAGCCCGCCTGCCTGCTCGTGGATATCGCGGGCGTGGGCGACGACGCGGGCGAGGGCGGGGCCGCCGCCGGCGGTCGCGGCGCGATCGAACTTGCCGCCGCCGCACGGGCACGGGCGGAGATTGCCCGGGCCGATGTCGTGGTAGTCTG
>JBJTSM010000317.1:0-8676 GCA_046076685.1 Planctomycetia bacterium
GAGGAGCTCGTCTACGCCACGACGCGGAGCACCGGCCGGCATCTCGTCGATGCCATCATGCTGCAATACCATGGGAAGACGCTCGAGCCGGAGCAGCAGTATGCCGGCGCGATCGAGTTCCTGAGCCGCACGCTGCAGAGCGAGCAATACCAGAGCTGGCTCCTGAAGCCCGATGCGGCGCCCGAGGAGCGGAGCAAATACACCCGGCTCGACGCCGCCGTCCTGACCTACTTCAAGGATCGCTCGCCCGAGCCTCCACCGGCCGGCGGGCCGCCGACCCGCAGCACCGAATACCGCGAGTTTCGCACGGCCGACAACGCGGAATACCACTACTACCAGCCGGTCCGCTGGCGGAGCAGCTGCGCCGGCTGCCACAAGGTGCGCGGGGTGATCGGTGACGCCGCGCCCGAGGCGGCTGACGCCGACGGTCAGCCGCCCGGCAGGCCGCGGACGCTCCTCGCCGAGAACGACCTCATGGCGGTCGTGAAGGTGGTGATGCCCGATGCGGCCACCCGCAAGGCGATCAACTGGAACCGCGCGGTGCTCGCCGCCACCGCGATCATGACGGTGTTCCTCGCCATGCTCGTCGCCTACGCGATCGTGCGATACGTGATCGTCAAGCCCCTCGAGCACCTCCGCGACGTGGCCGACGAGGTGCGGCGGGGCAACGTGCAGGCCCGCGCCGAGATCCACACCGCCGACGAGTTCGAGGAACTCGGCGTGGCCTTCAACCGCATGCTCCGCGGTCTCGTCGACTCCCAGGAGGATCTGCGCAAGGCCAACAGCAGCCTCGACGAGAAGGTCGACGAGCTCGCGCAGGCCAATCTCCACCTCTACGAGATGAATCGGCTGAAGAGCGACTTCCTCGCCACGATGAGCCACGAACTCCGCACGCCGCTCAACAGCATCATCGGTTTCTCCGACGTACTCGGCTCGATCGAGTCGCTCGACGACCGGCAGCAACGCTACGTGCAGAACATCCGGTCGTCGGGCCGCATGCTCCTGGAGATGATCAACGACATCCTCGACCTCGCCAAGATCGAGGCGGGCAAGATGGAGGTCCGTCCGAGCCTGTTTCGGATGGAATCGATCGTTTCGGCCCAGTGCGACATGGTCAGGCCGCTGGCCGAGCGGAAGCGGATCGACATGGAATACGAGATCGGGCCGGGCCTCGAGGAACTCGAGCAGGACCCGGCGAAGGTGCAGCAGATCCTGGCGAATCTCCTGTCCAATGCGGTGAAGTTCACGCCTGAGGGCGGGCGGATCGACGTGCATGCCCGGCGGGTCGAGGAGCAGGGCGTCGATGAGCTGGTGCTCGACGTCGTCGACACGGGCGTGGGCATCGCGGAGGAGGAGCAGCAGGCGATCTTCGAGAAGTTCCGGCAGGGGCGGGTGTTCCAGGCGGGAGACGACGCCATGACCCGGGAATTCTCCGGCACGGGCCTCGGGCTCTCGATCGTCCGCGAACTCTGCCGACTGCTCGGGGGCGACGTGTCCGTGGAGAGCCACCTCGGCCGCGGCAGCCGGTTCACCGTGCGGCTGCCGGCGCGGCTCTCGGCACAGTTCGCGGGACGGGGGCAGGGGAGCGTGACGGGGCCGTCGACGGCGGCGGCCGAGGGCGCCGAAGACGGGCGGGCCGCGTTGTCGACGACGAGTTTCGCGCGGGTGGCGGAGTAGTCACGTCGCAGCGATCAGGAAACGGTGGACGACAGGCAGGACAGGCCGCGAGGAAGCAGGCCACGTGAGGAAGCAGGCAGGGCGATGGCGAAGGATCGGGAATCGAGCGAGGTCGTTCTCTTTACGGACGGGGCCTGCAGCGGCAATCCCGGGCCGGGCGGCTGGGCCTACATCCTCAGGCATCCCCAGAGCGGTCGCGAGACCCGCGCCGCCGGAGCGGAGCCGGTGACGACGAACAACCGGATGGAACTGACCGCCGTCGTGCAGGGACTCTTGCAGCTGAAGCGGCCCACGGCGGTGGATCTCGTCACCGACAGCGTCTATGTCGGGACGGGGCTGTCGGAGTGGCTGCCGAAGTGGAAGCAGCAGGGCTGGAGGCGGAAGGAGAAGGGGAAATTCGTGCCGGTGAAAAACGAGGATCTCTGGCGCGAGCTCGACCGCCTGGCCGCGTCGCACACGATCCGCTTCACCCACGTGGCCGGGCACTCCGGCCATGCCGAGAACGAGGAGTGTGACCGGATGGCCGTGGAGGCCTACAAGGAACTCAAGCGCAACGGCGGCGCGTAGGGTGGACTGAGACCATGGACGCTTCGCCCGCCGCCGGCCAACCGCCATCCCCGCCCGCCGACCGCCCGCGGAGTCTCGCGACGCCCCTCGAGCGGCTGCCCGGCGTGGGCACGGCCCGGGCCGAGAAGCTCGTCCGCCTGGAGCTGGTCACCGCATCCGACGCCCTCATGCATTTTCCGCGGGAGTATCGCGATTTCAGCGGTGCGCATACCGTGGCCGGGTTTTGCGAGGGGGAGCATGCCTCGATCGCCGGCACGGTGACGAGCGTCGCCGCGCGGACGACCGCCGGCGGCAGGCCGATTCTGACCGTGCTGATCGCCTGCGGCGACGGCAACGTCCGGGCGGTCTGGTTCAACATGCCCTTCATGAACCGTCGCTTCGCCGCCGGTATGCGGGTGGTGATCGCGGGCGTGCCGAAGAAGAGCGGGCTCATCTGGGAGTTCAACCATCCCGAGGTGCGCTGGCTGTCGGGGGAGGAGCAGCCGCATGCCTCCGACTGGCTCGCGATCTATCCGCTCGCCGAGGGCGTGCCGCAGGCGGTCGTCCGCGCGGCCGTGCAGGCGGCGCTCGCCCATGCCGCCGACCTGCCCGCCGAGGCGTTTCCGCCCGACGTGCTGGCGGCGAAGTCACTCTTGCCGATCGGCACGGCCTTTCGCGAGATCCACTGCCCCTCCAGCCACGACATGATCGCCGCGGCCCGCCGCCGGTTCGTCTACCAGGAGCTGTTCATGCTGCAACTCGCGCTGCGGATGCACCGCGAGCGGCAGCAGCGGCAGCATGCCGCGCCGTCGATCGACGTCGATGCGCGTCTCGACAGCCGCATCCGCGCCCGGTTTCCGTTTCCCTTCACCCCCGCGCAGCGGCGGGTCTGCGGGGAGATCGCCGCCGACATGCGGTGCCCGCGGCCGATGAACCGGCTCCTGCAGGGGGACGTGGGGAGCGGCAAGACGGCGGTGGCCATCTACGCGATGCTGGCGGTGGCCGCCACGCCGGTCAGGCCGGCGACGGATGCGCCGCCGCCCGCCGAGTCGCCTGCCCAGCCGGCTGACAGGCCGCTGCGTTATCAGGCGGCGATCATGGCGCCGACCGAACTGCTCGCCCGCCAGCACTTCGCGACGCTCGAGCGGCTGCTCGCCGGCAGCGGAGTGGAAGTGCAGCTCCTTGTCGGCGGCCAGCCGGCGCGGGAGCGCAAGCGGGCGATCGAACGCATGCAGTCGGGGGTGACGAGCATCGTCATCGGCACGCAGGCGCTCGTCTGCGGCGAGGCGGCGAAATTCAGGCACCTGGGCCTCGTGGTGATCGACGAGCAGCACCGCTTCGGCGTGCTGCAGCGGGCCACGCTCCAGCAGGGGGGCACCGACCCGCACGTCCTCGTCATGACCGCCACGCCGATCCCGCGGACGATCGCCCATGCCGTGTATGGCGACCTCGACGTGTCGGTGCTCGACGAGCAGCCGCCGGGCCGGCAGCCGGTGAGGACCTATCGGGTGGGGCCGGAGCAGCTCGACCAGTGGTGGGAATTCTACTGCCGCAAGCTGGCGGAGGGCCGCCAGGGCTACGTCGTCGTCCCGGCGGTGGAGGAATCGAAGCGCGGCCTCGCCAGCATCGCCGACACGCTCGAACAGCTGGCCAACGGCCCGCTGGAGGCGTTTCGCCTGGGGCTCGTGCACGGTCGCATGAAGCCGAAGGAGAAGGCGGCGATCATGGATGGCTTCCGGGCGCGGCAGATCGACGTGCTGGTGGCGACGAGCGTGATCGAGGTGGGGATCGACGTGCCGCAGGCGACGCTCATGACCATCCTCGACGCCGACTCCTTCGGCCTCGCGCAGCTCCACCAGCTCCGCGGCCGCGTGGCCCGCGGGGCGACCCAGGGGATCTGCGGCGCCGTCACCCAGGCGGCCGAGGCAGCGATCCCCCGGATCGACGCCTTCGTCTCGACCACCGACGGCTTCGAGTTGGCGGAGCAGGATCTGCTGCTCCGCGGCCCCGGTGAACTGGTGGGCACCCGGCAGAGCGGCGCCCCGCCGATGTACCTGGCCGACCTGCTCCGCGACTCGTCGGTGGTGGCGGAGGCCCGCCGCGACGCGCTGGAACTCTTCGCCCGTGATCCCTCCCTGTCGGCCCCGAGCTGGAGCCGCCTCCGCGAGCTGATCCTCAAGCGGTGGGGCGAGCAGCTCGGGCTCGGCAAGGTGGGGTGACAGCGGCCGAAAAAAGGGGATACTGCCACGAGCGTTCCGGAACCACCACCGCCCATCGGAGACCGCCCGTGTTCTGCTTCGCCTACGGCTGGAAGTGCTATCTCGCCCCGCTCGTCGCCCTCCAGATCGCCCAGCAGGTGCTGATCAACTCGGGCTTCGAGATCTTCGATCCCGTGCAGCCCGGCAAGATCACGACCGCGGGCAACCACTACGGCGTCGGCGTGATGGTGACGGTGGTGTCGATGGACAGCGACGGCGGCTCCGCCACGGTGATCAACGCCTTCACGGCCAACCAGGCCGCGATCGAGTCGGCCCGCACGATGGCCGACTCGGTACTCGTGGCGATCCAGAATGCGTGAGCGGTGTCGCGGTCGTTGATGCACCTTTCGGGAGCCCGTCCCATGCCCGTGCCCCACCCTCGTCGGATCGCCGCCGCGGTTCTTTTCACGCTGTCGATCCTGACCGCGACCGGCGGCGCCGCCGCGGATCGCCGGCTCGGCCCGCTCAAGGATCTCGACGGCTTTTTTCCGTTCGAGCCGCCAGCCACCCGCGAGGCCTGGCAGGCCCGCGCGGCCGACGTCCGCCGCCGCATCCTCGTGTCGCAGGGGCTCTGGCCGATGCCCGCGAAGATGCCGCTCAAGCCCGTGATCCACGGCACGATCGAGCGAGACGGCTACACCGTCTCGAAGGTTTTTTTCGAGTCGGCGCCGGGGTTCTACGTGACGGGCAACCTCTACCGGCCGCTCAAGCCGCAGGGAAAGGTGCCGGGAGTGCTCTTCGCGCACGGCCACTGGAAAGATGCCCGGCTTTCGGATCAGCCGCCCGACAAGGTGCGGGCCGATATCGCCGCCGGCGAGGAGCGGTTCGAGCAGGGGGGCCGCAGTCGGTTTCAGTCACTGTGCGTGCAGCTGGCCCGCATGGGCTGCGTGGTCTGGCAGTGGGACATGCTCGGCGACTCCGATTCGAGGCAGCTCTCCCGCGATCTCGTGCATGGGTTCAAGACGCAGCGGCCTGAGATGAATGCGCCGTCGCGGTGGGGCCTCTACAGTCCGCAGGCCGAGGCGTGGCTGCAGAACGTGATGGGGCTGCAGACGCTCAACGCCATCCGTTCGCTCGACTTCCTGCTCGGCCTGCCCGAGGTCGATCCGGAGCGGGTCGCGATCACCGGATCGAGCGGCGGCGGCACGCAGACGATGATCCTCGCCGCGATCGACGACCGCATCCGGCTCTCGTTCCCGGTGGTGATGGTGAGCACGGCGATGCAGGGGGGCTGCACCTGCGAAAACGCGTCGCTGCTGCGGATCGGCACGGGCAACGTGGAGTTTGCCGCGCTTGCCGCCCCCAGGCCGCAGGGCATGAACACGGCCGACGACTGGACCCGGGATCTGGCCACGAAGGGGTTTCCGGACCTGCAGAAGGCCTATGCACTGTTCGGCGCGAAAGACGCCGTGATGCTTCACCGGGGCGAGCACTTTCCGCACAACTACAACGCCGTCACGCGGTCGGCCTTCTACACGTTCCTGAACCAGCGGTTCGCGCTCGGTTTCCCCAGCCCGGTGGTCGAGCGGGATTACACGCCGCTGTCCGTGCCGCAGCTGTCGGTCTGGGACGCCGAGCATCCGGCGCCCAAGCCCGCCGACCCGGACTTCGAGCGGAATCTGCTGGCATGGTTCACGAGCGACGCCGATACGCAGGTGCGGAAGGCGGCTGCCACGCCGGAGGGCCTGCGGCAGGTCGTGCTGCCGGCGGTGGAGACGATCATCGGCCGCACGGTCGATTCGGCCGGCGACGCGTCCTGGGAGTTGGACGAGAAGGAGGCCCGGCCGGGGCATGTCCGCATGCGGGGCCGGCTGGTCAACGTGACGTATGGCGAGGAGGTGCCGGTGGCCTGGATCTACCCGGAGCGGTGGTCGGGCAGGGTGGTGGCCTGGCTCGACGACGACGGCGTGAGGGGGCTTGTCAATGCCGACGGCAGCCTGCGGCCCGCCGTCGAGAAACTCGTGGCGGCGGGCACCGCGGTCGTGGCGGCCGACCTCATGCTCCACCGGGATGGGGCCATCGTGGCGGGCGAGCCGCCGCGGCAGCGGGTCGTCAAGAACAACCGCGAGTTCGCCGGCTACACGTATGGCTACAACGACACGCTCTTCGCCCAGAGTGTGCACGACGTGCTCACGCTCGTGCGTTTTCTCAGGAAGGCGACGGTGGGCGCACATCCGCATCCCCGCTCCGTGGCCATCGCCGGGGTTGGCGACGCGGGGCCGATCGTGCTCGCGGCCCGCGCGGTCTCGGGCGACGCGATCGACCACGCCGCCGCCGCGACCCGTGGCTTCCGGTTTGCGACTCTCGACGACTACCGGCATCCGCTCTTTTTGCCCGGCGGCGCCAAGTATCTCGACGTGCCGGGCCTCGTAGCACTCGCCGCGTCGCGGCCGCTCTGGCTCGCCGATCCACGCGACGACGCCGGGGCGATCGCGGTCGGCTCGGCACCCGCGGGTCGGCTGACGCGGTTCGCCGGCGATGCCGCCGCGAAGCGGACCGCGGCCGCCGAGTGGCTGCTCGCCGGAGATGCCAGATAGGTTGACGATGAAGTGAAGCAGCCCGGAGTGGACTTGGGCCGTCAGCGTGGGCCTTTTTATGACCGGCTGGGAGCGGCGACAGGACCCGCGGACCAGGTCGAGCCGTCGCGGACGACCCGGTGGTAGAGCGTGTCGCGCTCGACCGGATCGCGGCCCGCCTCGCGGATCAGCCGCTGGATGTGTTCGACCGACAGCACCTCGGGCGTGGTGGCGCCCGCATCGTGATAGATGAGTTCGTGCCGGACCGTGCCATCGAGGTCGTCGGCGCCGTAGGCGAGCGCGGCCTGGGCCGTGCCGATCCCCAGCATGATCCAGTAGGCCTTCACGTGGTCGAAATTGTCGAGCACGAGCCGGGCCACCGCCACGGCCCGCAGGTCCATCGCCGGCGTCGGCTTGGCGATGTGCGCGAGCCGCGTGTTTTCCGGATGGAAGGCGAGCGGGATGAAGGTCTGGAAGCCGCCCGTCTCGTCCTGCAGTTCCCGAAGCCGGAGCAGGTGGTCGGTGCGGTGGTAGGCGTTCTCGATGTGGCCGTAGAGCATGGTGGCGTTGCTCCGCAGCCCGAGCGAGTGGGCCGTGCGATGGACGTTGAACCACTCCCGCGTGTCGGCCTTGTGCTCGCAGATCTTGTCCCGCACCTCCGGGTGGAAGATTTCCGCACCGCCGCCGGGCAGGCTGCCGAGGCCGGCGTCCTTCATCTCCACGAGGATGTCGCGGACCGACCGCTTCGTGAGGTGGCAGAACCAGTTGATCTCGACCGGCGTCCAGGCCTTGAGGTGGAGCGTGGGGTAGTGGTCGTGCAGCAGCCGGATGATGTCGAGATACCAGTCGTAGTCACGCTGGTGATGCAGGCCGCCGACGATGTGCATCTCGGTCGAGCCGGAGTCGACCGCCTCCCGGCCGCGGGCCAGGATCTGCTCGTCGCTCATCACGTAGCCACGGGCTTCACGGAGGTCGGCGCGGAACGCGCAGAAGGTGCAGCGGTAGACGCAGACGTTCGTCGGGTTCAGGTGCGTGTTGATGTTGTACCAGCCGACGTTGCCGTTCTTCCGCTCGCGGACGAGGTTCGCCAGTTCGCCCAGTTCGTGCAGGTCGATCCGCTCGTCCCAGAGCATCTCGGCCTCGGTCGCATCGAGCCGCTGGCCGGCTTCGATCTTTTCACGGATCAGATCGAGCGACGGCGTGACGGCGCGGATCATGGATGAACCTGCGGGGTGATGGGGTGTGGGACGGACCGGGTGGGAAGGCTTTTCAGGCGATGAAACCAGCCGCCGCAGCTTTAACCGCAGCACCGGGCCATTTGCAACAGCCGGGGGTAGGGCCGGCCAAACCCCCGCGAAAATACCGGTCAACGAGCGGCGGAAAAGGCCCGTCGGGAGCGGGCCTGGCGACCAAGCCTGGCGACCGGGCCTACCACCACAGATCGGCCGCGATCGCGGCCAGCAGCACGATGCCGATCACGGCATTCGCGTTGAAAAACGCCTCGTTCACCCGCGACAGATCGTCGGGACGCACGATCGAGTGTTCCCAGGCGAGCAGGGCCGCGATGGCCGCGAGCGCGAGCCAGTAGATCGCCCCGAGTTGCGGCACGGCCAGTGGCAACGCCGCGAGCAGCAGGAGCGTGAGGCAGTGTAGGATCGCCGCGAGCCGCAAGGCCCGCG
>JBJTSM010000318.1:0-5850 GCA_046076685.1 Planctomycetia bacterium
CCATGTAGATGTCGTAGCGGCTGCGCATCTCCCGCTCCGAGAGCACCCCGTACTTCTCGAAGAGCGCGATGTTCTTGGGAGCCACGAGCACGTCGAGCGCCTCCGGCGTGGCCTTCAAATTCGGCAGGCCCCGCTTCTTGGCATCTTCGTGCCACTCCTGGGAGTAGCCGTTGCCGTTGAAGATCACCGCCTTGTGCTCGGAAATGATCTTCTGCAGGAGCTTCTCCACGGCCCCGGCGAGCTTCGCCTGGTCGCCGCCGTTCGCCTTCTCGAGCTCCGTGGCCACGAAGTCGAGGCTCTCGGCCATGATCGTGTTGAGGGCCACGAGCGGTCCGGCGATCGACTGGCTCGCCCCGACCGCGCGGAACTCGAACTTGTTGCCCGTGAACGCGAACGGGCTGGTGCGGTTGCGGTCGCCGGCGTGCTTCGGCAGGGGCGGCAGCGTGTCGACGCCCACCGTGAGCGTCCCCATGCTCTTCGAGCTCGTCGCCCGGCCCTGTTCGAACTGCTCGAAGATGTCGGTGAGCTGCTCGCCGAGGAAGATCGAGATGATCGCCGGCGGGGCCTCGTTGGCGCCGAGACGATGGTCGTTGCCACTGGAGGCGACGACGGCCCGCAGGAGATCCGCATGGAGGTGCACCGCCCGGATCACCGCCGCGCAGAAGACGAGGAACTGCATGTTGGCGTGGGGGCTCTCGCCCGGCTCGAGCAGGTTGCCGAGCCGGCAGCCGAGCGACCAGTTCACGTGCTTGCCGGAGCCGTTGATCCCCTGGAAGGGCTTCTCGTGCAGCAGGCAGGCCATGCCGTACTTCTGTGCCACGCGCGTGAGCATCTGCATGATCGACTGCTGGTGATCGGTCGCGATGTTCGCGTTCTCGTAGAGCGGCGCGATCTCGTACTGGCTCGGAGCCACCTCGTTGTGCCGCGTCTTGACGGGCACCCCGAGCTTGAAGAGCTCGCGCTCCGTCTCGAGCATGCAGGCGAGCACCCGCTCCGGGATCGCCCCGAAGTACTGGTCCTCGAACTCCTGCCCCTTCGGCGGCTTGGCGCCGAAGAGCGTGCGGCCGGTGACCACGAGGTCGGGCCGGGCGAAGAAGAAATTCCGGTCGATGAGGAAGTATTCCTGCTCCGGGCCGGCCGACGCCGAAATCTGCCCGACGTCCTTGTGGCCGAGGAGCGCGAGCACGCGGCGGGCCTGCTTGTCGACCGCCTGCATCGACCGCAACAGCGGCGTCTTCTTGTCGAGCGCCTCGCCCGTCCACGAGCAGAAGGCCGTGGGGATGCAGAGCGTGGTGCCGTTGGGGTTGTCGAGGATGTAGGCGGGGCTCGTCGGATCCCAGGCGGTGTAGCCGCGGGCTTCGAAGGTGGCGCGGAGGCCGCCGGAGGGGAAGCTCGAGGCGTCGGGCTCGCCCTGGATCAGCTCCTTGCCGGAAAACTCCGCGATCGCGTGGCCGTCGCCGGTCGGGGAGAGAAAGCTGTCGTGCTTCTCGGCGGTGATGCCGGTGAGCGGATAGAAGACGTGGGCGTAGTGCGTGGCCCCCTTCTCGATCGCCCAGTCCTTCATGGCGAGCGCCACGGCGTCGGCGATGCCCGGATCGAGCGGCTTGCCCTGCTTGATGGTCGCCTGGAGCGCCTTGTACACGCTCTTCGGCAGCCGGTCCTTCATCGCGGAGTCGCCGAAGACGTTGGCGCCGAAGATCTCGCTGGTGGGCGTCTCGCGGAAGTTCCACGCCTGACCGGTCGACTTGTAGCTGTTGATGGCGGAGACGGCGTTGGCACGGGCACTGGTCATGGCAAGGTCCTTCTTCTCAAGGAGAGGATGCGCAGCAGGTGCGCACGGTGGGTGGGGTGAATTTGAAAACCGAGCGGGCCGCCGCCAGAAGAAGAATTCAACGGCCCGCAGACTTTCAGCAATCTTTCGCAGACTAGCGGCGCGACAGGGGCAGTTCAAGTAGCCTCGGGCGGCTGCGGCGATCGACGCGGCTGCGGGCCCCACGGCCGGCTACCGGGCGGCGGTCGAGCGGCTCACGGGCTTGGCCACCGGGCGGGCGGCCACCGTGCGGCGGGCCGCCTCGAGCGCGGCGTCGAGGAACGGGTCGCCGGCCTGCGCCACGAACACGCCGGCGGCGGGCCGCGCGACCGACTGCACCACGAGGTCGGGCTCGACCCCCACGCGGCTGTAGGGCAGCCCCTTCGGCGAGAAGAACTTGGCGGTCGTCAGCCGCATGCCCACGCCGCCCACGTCGAGCGGAAAGATGCCCTGGATCGATCCCTTGCCGTAGCTGCGGGTGCCCACGAGCGTGGCCCGGCCGTGGTCCCGCATCGCCCCGGCGAAGATCTCGCTGGAACTGGCCGACTCGCCATCGATCACCACCACGAGCGGCATCCGCCACGTGCCCGGCCGGCTCGCCGAGTAGTTGAAATCCTCCTCGGGGCTGCGGCCGCGCGTCGCCACCACGAGGCCCCGCTCGAGGAACAGGTCCGACACGTCGACGGCCGCCGACAACAGCCCGCCCGGATTGCCCCGCAGGTCGATCACCAGCGACCGCATGCCGGCCACGTCGAGCCGCCGCAGCGCGGCCTCGAGGTCGGCGGCGGTGGTCTTCTGAAAGGAGGAGATCTTGAGGTAGCCCACGCCCGTCGCCGGATCGATCATCCGCACGTTCTCGATGCTCGGCACTTCGACGTGCTCGCGGCGGACGGTGACGGCCCGGGCCGGGGAGGGTGCCCGCAGGATCGCGAGCGTCACGACCGAGCCCTCGGGGCCCTGCAGGAGCTGCGCCGCCTCGTCCACGTTCATGCCCCCGATCGAGCGGCCGCCGACGCCCACCAGGTGATCGCCGGCCCGGATGCCGGCCCGCTCGGCCGGGCTGCCCGAGATCACGTGCACCACGAGCAACCCGTCGTCGGCGCTCTTCAGCTCCACGCCGAGCCCGACGAAGTTACCCTCGATCTGGGCGTAGAGATCGTCGAGTTGGCCGTTGGTGAGGAAGGCCGAGTATTCATCGAGCCCGCCCACCGCGGCGGCGGTCATCTCCATCAGCGTCACCGCCGGGGGAATGCCGAGCGTCGCGTGGCCGGCCCGCGCCACCCAGGCGGCCAGCGTCTCGGCCTCGGCGGCGGAGCCGATGGTGCGGCCCGCGGTGATCCGCGTCACCTGGTCGCGGTAGAGCGCCCGGCGGTCGGCGGAATCCTGCGCGAGGTAGAGCGACGCGAACGTCGGGTCGTCGATCGCCACGTCCATCGTCAGGCAGCCCCGCGAGACGAGCCGGGCGAACTGCGGCGCATCGACATGGTGGGTGGCGATGCGGCCGAGCACCTCGGCGTAGAGCCGGCGGGCTTCGGTCTCGGCGAGCTTGCCGAGCTGGCTGCGAAACGCCTGCTCGCAATGCCGGCGGGCCAGGTCGCAGTGGATCTTGGCCAGGTCGTACCGCTGCTGCACGTCCGCCGAGAGGGTGCCCTTGCGGGCGGCCGTCTCGCAGATGGCGACGACGTCGGCCCACCGCTGCTCCCGCTCGAGCATCGTGGCACGGGCCGCGAGATCCTCCGAGGCGACCGCCTCCGCCGCCCGCACGGCGTGGCCCGCGGTGCCAGAGGCGAGGACCACCGCCGCCGTGACAAGGCAGACAAGCCGGGCCAGCCGGGCCAGCCACGCGCTCGACGCCAGGGGACGGCCCTGTGAACGAGCCTGAAAAAACCGCGAAATTGCCGGGAACACCCGGGTGTGGCCAGACGTCGAGAGGGTGGCGACGCTCACTGACGGCAATCCATTCGCAAGGCCGCATCCGACACGCGGCAGGCATGCGGTCTCTCCGTTGACCGCTCGCGATTATGGATCACGTTCTGGAGGCGGTCAAAAAATCCCGGCCGACCGCCCGCGAAATTTTTCGCGGCCGCCGCAGCCGCCGAAAAACGCCCCGCGGCGATCGCGAGCCGTCTTCTCGAGGCTGCACGGTGCGGCCAGGCGACACCTTGGTAAGATGAGGGCAGGCAGCCGGCGTCTCACCGATCCTTCAGCGCATCCGCATGGCCCGCACGACCCGCACGTCCGATACCGTCGACGCGATCGCCAACGCCACCCAGGCAGACGCGGCGGCATCGCCGGCGGAGCCGCAGCCTACGCTCGTGCTGCTCGACCGCGTGCGGCAGGGTGACGGCGCGGCCATCAACGGCCTGCTCGAACGCCACCGGTCGGCGATCCGCCGGATGATCGACCAGCGGATGGATCGGGTGGTGCAGCGGCGGGTCGATGCCAGCGACATCGTGCAGGACGTGCTGCTCGAGGCCAACCGCCGGCTCGGCGATTACCTCGCCAACCCCACCATGCCGTTCCAGCTCTGGCTGCGGCACATGGCCAAGGATCGGCTCATCGACGCCCACCGCCGGCATCGGGTGGCGGCCAATCGCAGCCTCGACCGCGAGGTGTCGCTGACCGTCGCGGCGGGGCAGGATCACTCGGAAGCGGACCTGATCGGCCAGCTGACCGACCGGGAACTCACCCCCGCTGCGGCCGCGACCTGGCAGGAGCTGGAGCGGCGGTTCGCCGCGGCCGTCGAGCAGCTCGAGGAGGACGACCGGCAGATCGTGCTCCTGCGGCATTTCGAGCATCTTTCGACCGCCGAGGCGGCCGAGGTGCTCGGGCTCTCGAAGCCCGCCACCGGCATGCGGTATCTGCGGGCGATGCGGCGGCTGCGGGTGCTGCTCGACGGCGGCTTCGATTCGCTGGCGATCGAGCAGGCCCACGAGCGGGGCCACGGCCGGGGCCCGCAGGCGTGAGGCCGGGCCCACGCCTCCCCAGCCGGGGGAACGCCCTATTATGAGTGTGAGGTTTCCCATGCCCCCCACGACCATGTATCGCACCCGCGCCGTCGACGCGCCGCTCACGAGCGGCGACGAGGAGCTGCTCGCGACGCTCGTGGACGAGCTGTCGGAACTCCGGGGGCCCGCGGCACAGGCGGCGCTCGAGCGGCTCGCGGCGGCCCACCCGTCGCTGGCCGGCCAGCTCCGCGAACTCTTCGCGGCCATGCTCGTCACCGACGCCGTCGCCGAGCAGTCGACGATCTTTCATCCGGGGGGTCCCGCCGCCGAGGATCGCAGTGGCCGCGGCCAGCCGTCGACCGTGAGCCTCGGGGTCTCGCCCACCGATTCCCCGCCGCCGGGGACGACCGGGTTTCTGCCGGGCGTCACGCCGCTGCCGGCGGGCTTCGGCGACTATGAACTGCTCGAGGAGATCGGGCGGGGCGGGATGGGCGTCGTCTACCGCGCGGTGCAGCAGAGCCTGGGCCGCACCGTGGCGATCAAGATGCTCCTGCGGCGCGACCTCGCCACGCCGGCCGACCTGTCGCGATTTCGCAGCGAGGCGGAGGCCGCGGCCCAGCTCGACCATCCGGGCATCGTGTCGGTGTTCGAGGTGGGCGAGTGCGACGGCCATCCCTTCTACAGCATGCAGTTCGTCGAGGGCACGACGCTCTCCAAGCAGCTGCTCGCGGGCCGACTGCCGGCCCGTGAGGCGGCGGGCCTCTTGGCGAAGGTGGCCGACGCCGTGCACGCGGCCCATGCCCGGGGCGTGCTCCATCGCGATCTGAAGCCTTCCAACATCCTGATCGACGCGGGCGGCGAGCCGCATGTCTCCGACTTCGGCCTCGCCAAGCGGCTCGCGGCGGACGAATCGGTCACGCACACGGGCGCCATCCTCGGCACGCCCTGCTACATGTCGCCCGAGCAGGCGGCGGGCAGCCGCGGCGACGTCGGCCCGACCAGCGATGTGTGGAGCCTGGGCGCGATCCTCTACCAGATGCTCACCGGCCGGCCGCCCTTCCAGGCGTCGAGCCCGATGGACACGCTCCTGGC
>JBJTSM010000319.1:0-2471 GCA_046076685.1 Planctomycetia bacterium
CCCATGCGGCCATCGGCCTGCCGTGGCGAAAGCCAGCCGGCAGCGGCCACGACCGGGGCGACCGGCCGCTCCGCAACTGGATCTCGTTCGCCCGGTTTTCCGGCGGCCATTTCGTGGAACACCACGTGCAGGCCATCGACCGGGCCATCTGGATCATGGGCGACGAGCCACCGGCGCTGGCCGAACCGCTCGACCTTCCGGCCGCAGCCGGGCGACGCGGCGATGGACCGACCGATGCGTTCGGTGATTGCCCGGCCACCACGGCTGTCCGCTACCGCTACGCCGACGGCAGGTCGATCGAAGCCTCCATCGACCGCCGCCAGCAGCGCCGCGACAGGATCGTCGAGACGGTGATCGGCTCGGCAGGCACCGGAGACGTGGTGCGGGCCAGCATCGTCGGGCGGAGACCGTGGGCGGCAGGTGCGGCCGCCGGCCCAGGCCGCCATGCCGCGGCCATCGAAGCGCTCGTGCGGGGCGTCCTGGCAGGCCGGGGATCCGACGACGGCGAAACCATGTGTCGCAGCACGCTGGTGGCGGTCATGGGCCGGATCGCCTCGGAAAGAGGCCGCGCGACTGGCTGGGGCGAGTGGGTGGACTGCGCGTCAACGCCGGCCTGACCGCTATAATCGGCGTGGCGTGAACGGCCGCAGGTTCTGGCGACGATGTTGAGCGGGGTCTGCCCGCTGCGGAGGTTCCGCGCGAGGGATCGAGAGGGCGTCTATGGCTGCCGGCAATCAGAGCGTTTATCAGTCGTTCATCATCGCGCTGATCGTGTTCGTCATGCTCACGTTCGTGCTGGCCGTCACCACCTACCTGTTCTTCAAGAAGGCCGACGAGGCCCAGAAGACGGTCGATGCCAAGCAGAAGGAGGCCAGCGAAGCCAACACGAAGCGACTCGAAGCGGAAAAAAAACGGGACGAACTGGTGAAGGACGTGCTCGGGCTGCCCGAAGACATGGATAATCCGGAGATCCTGGCCATCAAGAAGGACGCCATAGACGACCTCTACGGGAAATATCTCGAGCAGCCGACGTACACGGAGGCCTTGAAGTGGCTCTCCAGTTCGATGACGGAGCACTACGAGTCGATGAAAGGACTCCAGGCGGAAAAAGACCGCTTCGCCGCCGAAAAACAGCAGCTGTCCGCGGCTTCCGCGAAGGAAAAGAAGGATCTCGAGGCGTCGGTCGCCGCTGCCAACGCCAAGTACACGAAGTTGCTCGACGACCAAAAGAAGTACGCGACGGACAGCGACGCGCAGAAGAACGAACTCGAGAACCAGAAGAAAGCCGCCAACGCACGGGCGACGAGCCTGCAGGATCTCAGCAAGGCGATCGAGGACGTGGCGGCGGCCAGCTACGACGACGGGACGGGCAAGGAGAGAATCTCCGTACTGCCCGAGGCACGAAAAGCGGAGTTCCTGGGCAAGGCGGACAGGGAGCGGGTCGAGATGCTGCGGAACGAACTGATCGCCCGCAACAAGCAGATCCGCCGCCTGAACGACACCCTCGCCAAGCTGCGCGTGGCGGACACGGCGCTGCAAAACACGGTTCGGGCCGCGACCCCGAAGGATGACCGGGTGGATGGGTTCGACGGCAGGATTCTCTCGGTCAACGAACTTGACCGCACCGTGCTCGTCTCCTGCGGCACCACGACGGGCCTTCGGGCCGGGCTGATGTTCGACGTCTACGATCCGACCGATCCCCGGCCGCAACTCGGCAGCAACAAGGCCGTCGTGGAGGTGGTGGCCGTGGAGAGCGATTCGCTCGTCCGCTGCCGTGTCCGCAAGGATTCGATCCAGGACCCGATCATCCCCGGCGACACCGTGGCCACGAATCTCTGGTCGCCCGGCACACCGCTGGAGGTGGTGATCGTCGGGATGCCGACGTTCGGCGGCACCGCGGAGAGCGACCGGAAACGCCTGGAGCAACTCGTGCAACGCGTCGGGGGAACCGTCGCGGAGACGGTGAGCCCATCCACGACGATGGTCGTGGATGCCGGCGTGCCGAAGTCGAGAGGCCCGGATGCCGACGGCCTCGCATCCCGTCGGAAGATGACGGACAAGGAGAAACGATTCCGCGAGGAGCAGATGAAAGATGCCCGGCAGATGGGCATCAAGGTGGTGGCGATCGAGCCGTTTCTCCAAAGCCTGGGGTTGCAGGTCGAGTCGGTTCGGTCCGACCGCCTGCCGGTGCCTGTCGAATCGCAGGCCCCCCGCGGCCGCCCCGAGGGCATCGCGTTTTAGAAGCGGACTCCGCGCTTCCGCGCTGATTCCGCCTGACCACCGTTCTTCGGGCGTGCGGATTTTGCCTGCGGTGGGCCGAAGGCGTTAGACTCTGCGACGATCGGCCGGTGACGTCGCCGGCCGACGCATCCTCGCCTTATCCCGGAGGAAATCTCGTGCTCGCCAAAATTCTCCGCCGTTCCTGCGTGGCCGGAGCCGCCTGCCTGGTGTTGTTTCTCGGCCTTCCCGGC
>JBJTSM010000320.1:0-21861 GCA_046076685.1 Planctomycetia bacterium
GGGGGGGGGGGGGGGGGGGGGGGGGGGGGGGGGGGGGGGGGGGGGGGGGGGGGGGGGGGGGGGGAGGCTCCCGATCGGCAGCCGCGACATCGTCCACTTGTGCACCGCCACCACCTCGACGTCGGCGAGGTTCGCCCAGTCGTCCCGCAGGTCGTCGCCCGCGAACACGAACCGATCATGCCCCTTGCCCGCCGCCGCCAGCCGCCGATTGCCCGGCCGCCGCTGAAGACCGGCCGCGCGCCGGCGGAGGCGGGTGCGGCTCAAGGTATCATGCGGCGGCCGCGGCCGGGCCATTGCGGCCTGACCGGCCTGGTCGTCATCGCCCCGAAGTCATTTCCTTTCCGTCCTCGAAAAGAGTTCGTCATGCTCGTCCACGCCTTGCAGATGGGCCTCGCCGGGGCCGTCGGCACGCTGCTGCGGGTGGGGTGCAACATGCTGGCGGCCCGGCTGGTCGGCCAGCCGACACCCTGGGCCACGCTCGTCGTCAACGCGATCGGCTCGTTTGCCTTTGGGGCGATCGTCGCGATCTGCCGCTCGCGCGACACCCTCACCGTCGCGCAGGAGGCGGTGCTGCTCGTCGGCCTGCTCGGCGGGTTCACGACGTATTCGACGTTTGCCTTCCACTCGGCGGAGATGCTTTCCCAAGGCCGCTTCCTCAACGCGGCGGCCTATATCGTCGGCACGAATCTCAGCGGGCTCGCGGCGGTGTGGGCCGGCCTGCGGCTGTTCGGCAGGGCGGGCTGATCACGCGGCAGCCCGCCGGTCGCCCCACCCCTCTTTTCCGTTCCGCGAGGATTGGTCTAATCCACGCCATGCATCACTCCCATGCCGCTCCGGCGGCCACCACGCCCGCCATCGACGTCGTTCCCATCCGCCGCGTGCTCGTGAGCGTGTTCGATAAAACAGGCCTCGGCCGGCTCGCGGCGGGCCTCAAGGCCGCGGGCGTCCGCGTGGTGAGCACCGGCGGCACGAGCGCGGCACTCGCCAGCCACGGCGTCGAGGTCGAGGACGTCTCGGCCGTCACCTCCTTCCCCGAAATCCTCGACGGCCGCGTGAAGACGCTCCACCCGCGGATCTTCGCCGGTGTGCTCGCCCGGCACGACCGCTCCGACGACTTGGCCGTGCTCGCCTCCCACGGCATCGACACCTTCGACGCCGTGATCGTGAATCTCTATGCGTTCGAGGCCGCCATCGCCCGCCCGGATTGCACCGCGGCCGAGGCGATCGAACTGATCGACGTCGGCGGCCCGAGCCTCGTGCGGGCGGCGGCCAAGAACCATGCCTTCACCGCCGTGGTGACCGGCCCCGAGCAATACGACGACTTTCTCGCGGCGGTGGCCCGCGGCGGCACCACGCTCGCCGACCGCCGCCGGCTCGCGGCCCGCGCCTTCGAACGCACCGCCGCCTACGACACCGCGATCGCCGGCTGGATGGCCCGGCACGCCGACCTGCCCGCGGCGGCGGGCACGTCCAAGGCGGCGACCGTCGGCGAGAACGGCTCGTCCGACGAGCCGCCGCTCCCCAGCCGGCTCACGCTGGAACTCGAGCGGCGGCTGCCACTTCGCTACGGCGAAAACCCGCACCAGTCGGCGGCGCTCTTCGCCCCCGCGGGCACGCGCCTGGGCCTGGCCGGGCTCGAGCAGCTCTCCGGCAAGGAACTCTCCTACAACAACCTGCTCGATCTCGACGGGGCCACGCGGCTGGCCGGCCTGCTCGCCGACCCGGCGGCCGTCGTCGTGAAGCACACCAATCCCTGCGGTGCCGCCGCCGGCGTGACGGCGGCCGAGGCTCTGGCCACCGCGATGGCGGCCGATCCGACGAGTGCCTTCGGCTCCATCGTGGCGGTGAACCGCCCGTTCGACCGGGCCTGCGCCGAGGTGCTGCTCGCACCGGGACTGTTCGTGGAGGTGATCGCCGCGCCCGCCTTTGCACCGGAGGCGGTGGAGCTGCTCACCACGCGGCCCACCTGGAAGGGAAGCGTGCGGCTGGTGGAGGTGCCGGCCGGCGATCCATGGGAGGCGACCGCCGGCCTCGAACTGCGGAGCATCGCCGGCGCGCTCCTCGCCCAGCGGCCCGACACTGTCTGCGACGATCCGGCCACCTGGCGGGTGGTCACCAAGGCCACCCCCTCGCCCGCGCTCACGCAGTCGCTCGACTTCGCCTTCACGATCGTGCGACGGCTGACGAGCAACGCGATCGCCGTCTGCCAGGGGACGAATCTCGTCGGCGCCGGCCTCGGGCAGACGAGCCGCGTGGATGCCGTGCGGATCGCGCTGGAGAAGGCCGGCGAGCGGGCGCGGGGCGCCGTGCTCTCGTCCGACGCATTTTTCCCGTTCCCCGATTCGATCGACCTGATCGCGCGGGCGGGGATCGCGGCGGTGATCCAGCCGGGCGGCTCGAAGCGCGACGCCGAGGTGATCGCCGCCGCCGACGCGGCGGGCATCCCGATGGTGTTCACGTCGCGGCGGCACTTCCGGCACTGACTACACGGCAAGGCTCGGCATCGTGCCGACCTTGCCTTGGCCGACCTCCGTCGGCTGGTGCTAACCCGGCCCTCCGGGCCTGGTGCCGTGCGGCGCGATCGCTTGGCGACCTCCGGTCGCTGGTGTGGGCGTCGCATCCATGCGACGCGGTTGTTCACGATGCCCCCGTGCCCCGTGCCGAGAAGCCCGAGGTGTGAGCCGAGGGAATGCGGGCGGCCGGATGGTGGCGGATGGCGTCATCCCGCGGCTTCCGCCGGGGGCTTTTGGTGGGGCGGGAAACCCCTTCCCCCCGAAGCCCCTCGCGGAAGCGAGGGGGTGCCGCGAGCCATCACCAGCCGGGCTTTTTCGATACCCACACGTGCACGGTGATGGAAGCCGCCCGGGTTGTGTTTGCGACGCATCGCGAAGCTCCTGCGAAAGAAGAAGGATCGGCCCCGAATAATCTGTGCACAGAGTGAGAGGAGCATCGTGAATGGGGGGTGTCAACAAAAAGTCGGCAGCCCCCGCGGCGTGAAATCTGTGCACAGTTGTCGCGGGCGGTGTAGAATTCGGGCAGGACTCGGCCGATCTTTCCGTTCAAGACAGGAGCATGCAGCCATGCCGCTCGTCCACCGGCCCGAACGTGCCAGGTCGCGGAAGAAGAATCTTGCCCACCGCATCGTCGATACCGTGCGGCGGGAGATCGTCCGGCAGGAACGGCTGCCGGGCTCCAAGATCAGCGAGCCGATGCTCGCCGAGGAATGCGGCGCGAGCCGGACGCCCGTCCGCGAGGCGCTCCTGCAGCTCGAGCGCGAGGGGCTCGTCGTGTTCGACGCCGTGGGCCGCACGCGGGTGGTCGAGATCACACCCGAGGATTTCGAGGACCTCTACGAACTGCGGATGACGCTCGAGCCCGCGGCGGTCGAGCACGCCACGAACCGGTTCGACGCGACGGTTCGCAGCAGGCTCGAAGCGAACATCGAGGCGATGGCGACGGCGGCGACTCTCGCCGAGGTGAGCTGGCTCGACGTCGAGTTTCACACGATCATCATGGAGGCGTCGGGTCGCCGCCGGCTCATCGTCACGTGGCGTTCGATCCATTCGCAGCTGCTGCTCTGGCTCTCGTCGCTGCACCAAGCGCATGCCGAGCCGGCCAGAGTGCGGGAGATCACCGTCGCGGCCCATCGGCGGCTCGTGAAGACGATGATGAGCGGCGACGCCGCACGGGCCCGGGCATTGGCAGTCGAGCAGCTGAAGGACTGGCGACCCGGGATCGCCAGGATGCAGGTCGCGAAACCCCGGAAGGGAGCATCACTGTGAGTCGAACGCTCCCTGGCAGGATCGCCATCGTGCTGGTCGGCTGCGTGTTCGGCGCCGCGACGTCATTCGATCAAGGGCCCGCCGCGGTGCTCGACCACGACCCGGCCTCACGGTGATGGTGACGACGCGGCGGATGGCCCCGTTCAGCCTCGAGCAGATCCGCCACGCCGGGCTCGATCCGGGGGCGTTTCGGCTGCTCGTGGCGAAGGGCGTGCACGCGCCGGTGGCGGCGTATGGCGAAGTGTGTCGCAAGTTTATCCGCGTCAACACGCCGGGCGTGAACACGGCCGACCTCTCCCGGCTCCACTATCGCCACAGCCGCCACGTCCCTTGAAGCCCGTTGCGCAAGCAAGGGAAAACGCGTGCCATCACCATACGGCCACCCGTATTCCCTCGCTCGCGCAATGGGCTTCCCGGCATTCACACTGCCTCTTCGGCAGTTTCCGCTCTCGCCCAGGGTTCAGAGTCCCAGCAGCGTCTTGAGCGCGGGCCATTGCGTCTGCACGAAGACGAGCACCGCCAAACCCAGGTAGAAGACGCCGCACGCGCAGATTCCGAGGCTCGCCAGCCACCCTGGCCGCAGGGGCGGCGGGAGAAGCCGGCTGTTCACGTGCAGCACCACGAAGGCCGTGGCGCCGAGCGCCACGTTGTTGAGGTTGGCGATCAGCAGGGCCATGAGTTTGGGGCTACCGTAGGTGTTGAACAGCCAGGCGCAGAAATACGTCCACGCGAGATAGAAGAAGAGCAGGCCGTAGTACAGCACCTTGATCCGGCTCTTCTGGCCCCCCTCGCGCATCAACCGCGTGCCCGACCAGAGAATATCGGTCCAGCGTCTGGCAAACTCCTCGACCACGAAGAGTTGACTGGGGAGGAGCACCAGCATGCCGACCACGAGCGTCGCGAGCCAGAGAAACTCGGCGAGAGCGGGGGACGCGATCCCATGCCGCACGCCGTCGGCCGTGATCAGCGCCTGGGCCCAGTCGAGATCGGTCTTGTGGGCGTAGAGCGTCGAATGCCGCGCGAACTGCAGTGACAGCAGGCCCGGCAGCGCCATGCCCATGAAGCAGCCCGGCGCCCAGACGAAGCATTGGTCGGAGAGGATGTAGGTCCACCACACCTTCCAGCGTCGCAGGTTGTCGGGCGTCAGCGGAAACACCTTGCCGATATGACTGAGCGTGATCGACCGGCCACCGACCAGGCTGGGGATCGCCCCCACGTGGGCGCCCATGCCCCAGCCCTTGTCCCGCACGTAGTTGCCGTAGGTCGAATTGCTCAACCCGCCGCCGCCCGCGTAGCCGGCGAAGGCCCCGAGGAGGGCGATGTTTTCCAGGCTGACCGAGGGCCATGTTCCGCTGCGCCACCAATGCGTGAACACGTTTACCGCGACCTCGTCGCCCAGCGCGTCCTTGGTCGGAATCGTCCCGAACTTGAGGAAGCCCCCCATGATCTTTATCCAGTTCTCGGCGCTCACACAGGTGAGCCCCACAACCAGGCAGAATCCGAGCACGCCCACGATTTTCACCGTGAAGATGACCTGCAGCGTGTTGTAGACCTTGCCGCCGGTCAGGATCGGCAGCGTCACGAGCCCGAGGAGGACATAGGCCGTCAGCTTGACGAGCCATGCGTCCGCCGCCAGCGGGGGGCGGTCGAGCCAGGCCGCGACCGCGATCGACGCGGCGTTGGTCGACATCGCCGGAATGAACGACCCGATCGAGAGCACGAGGATCAGGCAGATCCACGCGGTCGGGCCGGGCCAGATTCGCATGAAACCGGTGAGGATCGGTTCTCCCGTGGCCAGAGCGTAGCGGCCGACCTCGATGTTGTAGAAAACCTGGCAGAGGATCGCGATCGTGCAGATCCACATCAGGCTTCCGCCATACCTTGCGGTGATGTCGGGGCCGACGAGCCATTCACCGCCGCCCAGCGCGATCCCGCACATCACGATCCCGGGCCCGACGAACGCACGCCAGTTCCGAAATCCCACCGGACTCGTGTCGGGAAGATCCTCGACGCCCCATGTGGGCAGCTTCGAGTCTGGGAGAAAGGCGGCCGACGGCGTTGAGCGGGATTCCTGCATGAGGGCGTCTTTTCGGAATGCTCGGGACGAGTGCAGGAGACAGGCGACGGCCCGCCCCGATGGAAGTTCGGCAGTATTGCCGCTCTCGACGGGTCACGCAAGCAGTGGTCGAGCCGGCGTGGGCCCCGACGACCGCACACGACGGCCGTTGACAGACCATGCGCCGCCCGGTCATCTTCGTCGCGGTGGAATTCATACCGTGCGGAGATCTCTTCACCGATGGACGCCCGCGCCACGCTGCTCGTGTTCGTGTCGATGTTCGCCCCGCAGGAGAGCGGAGGCATCACGGCATTTCACCTCGATACCGTGACCGGCACGCTCGCCCCGGCGGCCGTGACGCGCGACGTGCCGAACCCATTTTTTCTCGCGGTCTCGCCCGACCGTACAACCCTGTTTTCGATCTGGGCCAAGGAGTTCGGGAGCAAGCAGGACGAGGAGGTGGCCGCCTGGCGGATCGTCGATCGCGACGGCACGCTCGCCCCGCTCAACCGGCAGTCGACCCGCGGCGCCGCCTCATGTTTCCTGGAGGTCGATCCCTCGGGCCGCACGCTGCTCGTCGCCAGCTATTCCAATGGCAGCGTGGCGGCGCTGCCGATCCACGCGGACGGCTCGCTCGGGGCGGCAGCCTCGTTTTTCCGGAACGAGCGGCCCGGATCCGGCGTCCATCCCCGCCAGGACGCAGCGTATGCACACGCAATTATTCCCGGCCCGGCGGCGGCCGGCGCATCGCCGCAGAGCCGGTTCGCCTATTCCGCCGATCTGGGCACGGATCAGATCCTCTGCCACAGGCTCGATGCCGCCACGGCCACGCTCTCGACGCACGAAGCCGGCACCGTGAAGTCGCCGCCCGGCGGTGGACCGCGGCATCTGGCGTTTGATCCGACCGGCCGGCGGCTCTACGCGATGAACGAACTTGCCAACTCGGTCAGCGTCTACGACCACGATCCCGCCACGGGCCGACTCACCGAGCGACAGACCATCTCGACGCTGCCGGCCGGTTTTACCGGCACGACCAAGACGGCCGACGTGAAGCTCACCCCCGATGGCCGGTTTCTCTACGGCACGAACCGGGGCCACGACAGCATCGCCATCTACAGCGTCGCCGCCAACGGCCGGCTGACGCTGGTCGACATCGTCACGAGCCACGGCGCCGGCCCGCAGAACCTCGCGATCACGCCCGATGGCAACGTGCTACTGTGCGCCAACATGCCTGGTAACAACGTCGCCGTCTTTCGGATCGACGGCGCATCGGGCCGCCTCACGCTGATCGGCAGGCCGGTCGACATCACGTCGCCGGCCTGCATCCGTATTCTGCCGCGCTGAGGCCGCCGCACTGGCGTGATCGCACTGGCGTTGGAGCGGTCGGCGGCCGCCGTCACCGGACGCGGAGGGCTTTGCGGTATTCGCCCGGAACCATGCCGACGATCCGGCGAAAGGCGACGTAGAAGCGGCCCGCGGAATTGAAGCCGCTCGCCGTCGCCACCTGGCGGATCTTCATGTCGCTGGTGGCCAGAAGTCGCTGGGCATGCCAGACGCGGTGCAGCGTCAGGCACTCCAGGATCGTCATGCCGCACGAGTCACGAAACAGCCGCATGGCCGACCGTGGATGCAGCGACACGCAGCGGGCGACGTCGTCGACGCCGATGTCGTCCACGTAGTGAACGGCAACGTGGTGGATCATCCGGTCGAATCTCCCGAGCTCCCACCCGGCGAGGTCCCCGCTGCGGCCGGGGTGGGGTTCCGACCGGTGGCTCGGCACCTCCACGCGGATCAACATCCTCCGCAGCCGGGCCTCGGCTTCGAGCAGCACGATCCGCTCCCGATCGGCAGCATTGCACTGCAGCAGGTCTTGCCACCGGCAAAACATCACCCAATCCGCGTCCTCCGGATTCGGCTCCCGGTCCAGAAACAAGTGACCGTGCATGAGTGCCGCCACGAACGCATCGGGCAACTGCCATTGCAGAAACCATGGCAGCGGGATCTTGAGCGACAATTGCTCGCCGTGGTCGTCGGCGGCGACGCACTGGTGCGGTATGGCCGCCCAGCGAACGCACAGTTCACCCGCCGGAATCTCCGCGTGCCCGCCGCCAACGAGATATTTGACCCGGCCGCGGCTCAGGACCGTCATTTCGATTTCGTTGTGCCTGTGGGGCCGCTGCATCCGCGCTGCACGGCTCCGGTGCAGCGAGAATCCCAGGTTTTCGAAGTCGATGGCGGGGTTTCGGGGCTGGATCATGATGTGAGTATACGAGACAAAAACATTCCGAAACGGCACCACCGTCTCGTCTTGTCACTCTATCGTTTCAAGTGCGGTGCTCAAGCCAGCCGAATGCGAGGACTGCGGCCCCCGCTGCCGCCTCGACTCGCTGCGTCTTCAAACAGGGAGGTGGATGGCATGCCGATGCTCCTCGAAAATCGCGTGGCCCTGATCGTGGGCGGCGGCACCGGGCTGGGCCGGGCCATCGCGATTGCCTACGCCGCGGCAGGGGCGAAGCTGGCCGTCGCCGACCTCGCAGCAGGCCCCGCCGAGGAGACGCTCGCCCTGGCGGGCCGGAGCGCGGAGGGCTTGCCGCTCGCAATGGACGTCTCGCGCATCGCCGACATCCGCGCCGGTGTCCGCGCGGTCGTCGAGCGGTTTGGCCGGCTCGACATCCTGGTCAACTGCGCCGCGATCTGCCACGTCGACCCGCTGCTCGAAGTGCCGCCGGACCGCTTCGACCAGGTGTTCGACGTCAACACACGCGGCGCGTTTTACTGCATGACAGTCGCCGCCGAGGCGATGCTGCCGCGTACGTTTGGCCGCATCATCACGATCACGACCCCCGCCTCACGACTGGCGACGCCGCTCTTCGCCACCTATGGAGCGAGCAAGGCCGCCGTCGACAGCTTCGTCCGTTCGTGTGCCGTGGCCTGGGCGGCGGACGGGATCACCGTCAACAGCATCGCGCCGGGCCGCATGACCGGAGGCATGGTCGATGCGCTTGACCGTGACCTGGCCCGCCTGTCCGGTCAGGATCCGGCTGCGTTGACCGCAGCCCGCACGCAAAGCCTGCCGATGCAACGGCGCGTCGACCCCGCCGAAGTCGCCGCTGCGGCCGTGTGGCTGGCCAGCGACGCGGCCGCATACGTCACCGCCGAGCGGTTCAACTTCACCGGTGGAATGGAATTGGCATAGGGACCAGCATGCCGCAATCGTCCGCAGCAATTCTGCCCCTGACGCGTGATCCCGCTGCACTCCGCAGTCGCGCGCAAACGCTCCGCCGGCACGTGCTGCGGATGGCGGAGATCGTCGGACAGGGCTATGTCGGCCAGGGCTTGGGGATCGCCGACGTGCTCGCGGTGGTCTATTTCGCCGAGCTCCGCACCCGCCCGGCCGACCCGGGCTGGCTCGACCGTGACCGCTTCCTGTTGTCGATCGGCCATTACGGCATCGGCCTCTACGCGGCGTTGGCCGAGGCGGGCATCATCCCGCTGGCGGAGCTCGACACCTACGGCGCCGATGGCTCGCGGCTGGAGATGTCGGCACCGGAGACGACTCCCGGCGTGGAGATCACCGGCGGCTCGCTCGGACACGGCCTCACGCAGGCGGTGGGCATGGCCCTCGGCCTGCGGCTGCAGGGCCGCGATTGCCGCATCTTCAACCTGCTCTCCGACGGCGAGTGCCAGGAGGGCTCGACGTGGGAGTCGGCGCTGGCCGCGTCGCACTACGGGCTCGACCACCTCACCGCCATCGTCGATTGCAACAACCAGCAGGCGGATGGGCCGCCCGCCCGCGTCATGGGGATCGAGCCTGTCGCCGACAAGTGGGCGGCCTTTGGCTGGCATGTCCAGCGGGTCGACGGCCACGACATCCCGGCGCTCCTGGCCGCGTTCGCCGTCGCCCGCGCCACGCCGGGGCGGCCTCACGCGATCGTGGTCGACACGCTCATGGGCCGCGGCGTGCGGGCGTTCGAGGAGCGGGAAAAGAATCACTTCATCCGGGTCGAAGCCGACGAGTGGGCGCTGGCCAGGGAACAATTGGAAACATCGTCATGAAGGCGGGCATGCCGCGAACGGCCGTGACGGGCAGCATTCTGACCTCCGACACCGGGGGGGCCGCGGAGACGGTATCCGCGCCCTTCGGGCACGCGCTCGTCCGTGTCGCCGAGCGTGACGATCGCGTCGTGGGGCTCACGGCGGATCTCGGGAAATACACCGACATCCATCTCTTCGCCGAGCGGTTTCCCACGCGGTTTTTCCAGATGGGGATGGCGGAGCAGAGCCTGATCGGAGCAGCCTGCGGGCTGGCCCGCACCGGGCTGATCCCGTTCGCGACCACCTACTGCGTCTTCGCCACGCGACGGGCCTACGACTTCATCGCCATCGGCGCGGCGCTCGGTCGTGCCAACGTGAAGATCATCGCCGGCCTGCCCGGATTGACGACCGGCTACGGCGGCACGCACCAGGGCATCGAGGATCTGGCCCTCATGCGCAGCGTGCCGGGGCTGACGGTCATCGATCCCTGCGATGCCACCGAGGTCGCACAGGCCACCGCCGCGATCGCCCGCCACGACGGCCCGGTCTACATGCGGCTGCTGCGGGGCATCGTGCCCAAGGTGCTCGATCCCGCGGAGTTCAGTTTCGAGATCGGCCGCGCGCGGCTGATGCGGGATGGAGCCGACGTGGCCTTCATCACTTCCGGCATCATGACGCCGCGGGTTCTCGACGCGGCCCTGATGCTGGAAGCCGAAAATGTCCGTACCGCCGTCTTGCACGTCGGCACCTTGAAGCCGTTCGACCGGGACGCGGTCGCGGCGCTGCTCGCCCGCGTGCCGCGCGTGGTCACCGCGGAAAACCATGTCGTCACCGGCGGCCTGGCGAGCGCCGTGGCGGACGTGGCGGTGGACGAGCGGATCGCCATCCGCCTGGCCCGCGTGGGCATTCCCGATTGCTTCTGCGACAGCGGTTCTCTTCCCCATCTGGCCGAGCGGTACGGCCTGACCCCGCGGCATCTCGCCGACGCCGCACGAACAATCCTAAGCTCGTAACCCCTGCACGGAACTTTCACGAACCATGAAGATCGCACGTCTCGAGACGATCCGCACGAAGGAACTGCCCAACCTCATCTGGGTTCGGGTGCACACCGCATGCGGACTGGTGGGAACGGGGGAGACGTTCTATCTCCCGACGGCCGTCGAGTCGGTCGTCCATGATTTCGCGGCGCCGCTGCTGCTCGGCCAGTCGGCCTTCGATCGCGAACGGCACTGGCAGGCGTTGTTTTCGTGCTTCCATTTTTTCGGCCACGCGGGCGCCGAGATGCGGGCGATCTCGGCGATCGACATCGCCCTGTGGGACCTGCTCGGCAAGTCGGCCGGCGTGCCCGTCCTGAAGCTGCTCGGCGGCCAGACTCGCGATTCGATCCGCATCTACAACACCTGCGTCAACACGCCGCTCTACGCCGATCAGACCGGCTTCGTGGAGTCGCCCGGCGACCTCGCGAAGGCGCTCCTCGCCCAGGGCATCACCGCGATGAAGATCTGGCCCTGGGATCGATTCGCTCCGCAGATCAAGTCTTCGGCGATGACCGGGCCGGCCGGCTGGTCGGCCATGGGCCCCGTGGGGCACGACCTGTTGCCGGAGCACGTGACGCAGGGCCTGTGGACGGTGCAGGAGATTCGGCGGGCCGTCGGCGACAAGATGCAGATCGCGATCGAAGGCCATTCCCGCTGGGACGTCAATTGCACGCTGCGAATCGCCCGCGCCCTCGAGCCCTACGACGTCCTCTGGATGGAGGATTTCCTGCAGCCCGACAGCGCTCCCGACCTGGCCCGGATCGTCCGCGAGTCGCGGGTGCCGCAGACGGTCAGCGAGCGACTCTTCACGCGGCATGCCTATCGACGCATTCTCGACGAACAGGCCGCGCACGTCGTGATGCCCGACATCGTCTGGACCGGCGGGCTGAGCGAAGCCTTGAAGATCGCCACGCTTGCCGACACGCATCACCTGTCGATCGCGCCGCACGACTGTGTCGGCCCGATCAATCTGTTCGCCGCCCTGCACCTCTGCGCTGCCGTCCCCAACGCGATGATCGTCGAAACGGTGCGCGGCTTCTGCGAAGGGTATTATCGGGATGTCGTGACGCCGGCGGTGCCGATCCGCGAAGGACGCGCGCTGCTCGACCAATTCGGCCCCGGTCTCGGCGCGGAGCTGCGACCCGAATTTCTCGAGCGAGCCGATTTGATTCGCCGGGAATCGGCGGTCGGGTAGCCTTCGAAGAGGTGTTACCATGCCTGCCGTCTCCACAAAACGGAAGAGCAGTGCCCGCGGGATCGCCGTCTTTTTCGTCGGCTGCCTCTCGTGGTGTGCGCCGAGCGTTGGCCGGGCCGCCGGCAACACGGACGATGCCCACGCGGCTTTTGCGTCGCAGGTCGGCCCGCTTCTTGCCCGGTATTGCCACGACTGCCACGCTGGCGACTCGGTCGAGGGGGACGTCAACCTGGCCGCGTTCGACACGCTCGCCGACATGCGGAAGCAGATCAAGGTCTGGCAGCGGGCCGCCGAGGTCGTCGGCGACGGCCAGATGCCGCCGCCCGATGCCGATCAGCCGACCGACGCCGAGCGGGAAGTGCTCAGGCTTGGCCTGCGGGCGTTTCTCGCCAGTGAGGCGGTCAGGCATGCCGGCGACCCGGGCCGCGTCGTGCTCCGCCGGCTCAACAACGCCGAATACACCTGGACGATCCGCGACCTGACCGGCGTCGCCGCCCTCGATCCCGCCCGAGAGTTTCCGACGGACGCGGGCGCGGGCGAAGGCTTCACGAACACCGGACAGTCGCTCGTGATGTCGCCGGCACTGGTCGCGAAGTATCTCGACGCGGCCAAGGCGGTGGCGGATCACGCCGTGCTGCTCCCCGACGGCTTCCGGTTTTCCGTGGCCGACAGCCGGGCCGGCTGGACCGAAGAGGCGGTGGCCCGGATTCGCGACTTCTATGCGAATCACGACAGGAACGATCCCACCGCCTACCTCGCGGCGACGCTCGCGGTAAGCGAGCAGACAAGGCGCGAACAAGAAGGCTCCGACGCCGTGGCGGCGTCGGATGCAACGGCTCAACGCATGATCGAGAAGCAGGCGGCCGATCACGGGCTGTCGGCCAAGTATCTCGACAGATTCTGGACGACACTGTCGGCCCGGCCGGTCGCGGGCGAAGCGTCGCCCCTGCTCGACGATCTTCGACGGCGCTGGGAGCAGGCGACGCCCGCGGATGCGGCGGCGCTCGCGGCGTCCGTCGCGCCGTGGCGAACCGCCCTGTGGCGGATGAACAAAACGGGCTGGATCGGCCTGCGTGTGGCGGGCGAAGGCCATCACGACCGTGAGGGGCCGATACCGGTGTCGTACGCCGATCCGGTCTCACCGCTCGTGGACCGGCAGGAGTTCCGCGTGAAGCTCGCCGTGCCCGAAGGCAAGGATTCGATCACGCTCCAGCTGGCGGCGGCCGACGCCGGGGATGGTCACGATCAGGACTTCGTGGTCTGGGAAAATCCGCGGCTCGTGTCTCCCGGCCGGGCCGACCTGCCGCTGCGGCTCGTGCGGCATACGGTCGCCACGCTTGCCGCGCAGCGTGAGCGGCTCGCCGCGACCGCGGCCGAGTGCCTCGCGGCCGTGGCCGAGGCCGCGGGCGCAGAGTCGCCGGCCGTCGTCGCGACGCTGGCGCAGAAGCATGCCGTCGATCCCGCGCTGCTCTCTGGGTGGCTCGAATATCTGGGGATGAGTGGCCAGGAGGCAAAGTTCGAGACGCTGCTCGACAGGAAGATCGAGCGTGTGGAGAACAGGGAGAGCGTCAACGGATGGGGCGGAACGGGATTCCTCAAGGTGTTGGCCAACTCGTCGGATGAGCAGGTGCGGATTCCAGGCAGCATGAAACCCCACGGCGTGGCCGTGCACCCCGACGCCAAGCAGCGGGTGATCGTCGGCTGGCGGAGCCCGGCGACGGCCGCGGTGCGGATCCACGGGGCGGTCGAGGGCGTGGAAGGCGGCTGTGGCAACGGCACCGTCTGGTCGCTCGAGGTGCGGCGCGGTCGAACGCGGCAGGTGCTCGGCAGTGGCACGAACAACTGGGGCCAGCGGTCGTCGATCGGTCCGGTCGGTCCCGTCGAATTGCGTCACGGCGATGCCGTCTGCCTGGTGGTCGGAGCCCGCGAGGGAGACCCCGCCTGCGACCTGATCGCCCTCGACCTCACGATCCAGGCGGGTGACCGCGAATGGGATGTGGCCAAGGACGTGTCGGCCGACATCCTTGCCGCCAACCCGCATGCCGACCGCCACGGCCATGCGAACGTCTGGCATTTCGCGACCGAGCCGGATCCGCCGACCGCGGGCTGGACGGTTCCCGCCGGATCGCTGCTGGCCCGCTGGATGACGGCGACCGAGCCGGGAGAGCGAGGAAAGCTGGCGGGCGAGTTGGAGCATCTCCTGGGAGCCGACGGTGCCGATCTGCCGAAGGAGTCGCCGGATGCCGAACTCCGCCGCACGTTCCTCTCCGCCACCGGTCCGCTGCTCGCCCGCATCGAACTGGACGAGGATGCCGAGGCCGCCGGCGATGCCGCCGCCGCGGGCCTCGATTCCCGGCTGTTTGGCCGCCATCCGCAGGGGCTTCCCGTCGCCGTCAGCGATCTCTGTGTCCAGGCCCCGGCTTCGTTCAGCGTGACGATTCCGGCCGAGCTGGCCGCCGGGAGTGAGTTTGTCACGGCCGCATCCATCCATCCCCAGGCGGGTGGTGCCGCCAGCGTGCAACTGCAGACCGGCACCGCGGCGGCCGACGCCACGCCGGGGCTGGGAGGCCTGTTCCCCACGCTTCCGCTCGTGGCCGCGAAAGACTCGGCCGCTTGGCAGAAGTTCGAGAAAGCCTTCGCCGACATGCGGCGGCTGTTTCCGGCGGCGCTCTGCTACCCGAAAGTGCGGTCGAACGACAAGCCCGTCACCTTCAACGTCTTCTACCGCGACGATGCCCTGCTCAAGGAGCTCGTGCTCGATGGCCCGCAGGCCGCGGAACTCGACCGGCTCTGGGAGCAACTCCTGTTCATCAGCCGCGATCCGATCGAGATGGTGGACGTGCACGAGCAGCTCACCGAGTTTGCCACGCAGGACAGGCCGCAGCTGCTCAAGGCTCTGGAGGAAGTGAAGCCCGAGGTCGCGGCTCGGGCTGCGGCGTTTCAGCAGCGGCTCGTCGACGCCGAGCCGCTGCACGTGGCAACACTGCTCGACTTCGCCGCGCGTGCCTACCGGCGGCCGCTTCGCCCGAAGGAGACCAGCGACCTGAACGAGCTCTATGCCGAACTCCGCCGTGACGCCGTTCCCCACGAGCAGGCTCTTGCCCTCACGCTGGCTCGCGTGCTGGTGGCCCCCGCCTTTCTCTACAAGGCCGAGAAGCCTGGGCCGGGCACCGGGGCCCATCCACTGGGCGACGGCGAACTGGCCACGCGGCTGAGTTACTTTCTCTGGTCGTCGTTGCCCGACGCGGAGCTGCTGCAGGCGGCCGTGGCGGGACGGCTGCACGAGCCCGAGATGCTGCGGGCGCAGACCCGGCGGATGCTCGGCGATCCGAAGTCGCGGCGGCTCGCCGAGGAGTTCGGCACGCAGTGGCTCCATGTCCACGGCTTCTCCCAGCACGACGAGAAGAGCGCGGAGGCGTTTCCCACGTTCGCCGCCCTCCGCGGCGCGATGGAGGAGGAGACGGTCCTCTTTCTGGCGGACTTCTTCCGGAATGACCGCCCGATTGCGTCGCTGCTCGACGCGAACCACACGTTCCTCAATGAAGATCTGGCCAAGCACTACGGAATCGACGGCGTGGCGGGACCGCAGTGGCGGCGGGTGGACGGCGTGCGGAAGCACGGCCGCGGCGGCATCCTCGGCCTGGCCACCACGCTCGCGACGCAGGCGGGCGCCTCCCGCACGAGTCCGATCCTGCGGGGCAACTGGCTCGCCTCGGTGTTGCTCGGCGAAAAGCTCCCCAAACCGCCGAAGAACGTGCCGCAATTCCCCGACAAGGTCCCCGAGGGGCTCACCGAGCGGCAGATGACGGCGCTGCATTCGGGTGACGCCGCCTGCGCGAAGTGCCACATGCGGATCGACCCCTTCGGGTTTTCGCTCGAACAGTTCGACGCGATCGGCCGCTTCCGCACGCACGACGCCGCGGGCCTGCCGATCGACTCCAGTACGAAGCTGATGGACGGCACCGCGATCGACGGCCACGAGGGCCTGCGCAGCTATCTGCTGGCCCAACGGGTCGATGCCTTCGAACGGCAGTTCTGCCGCAAGCTCCTCGGCTACGCCCTGGGCCGGTCGGTGCAGCTCTCCGACGAGCCGCTGCTCGACGACATCCAGGCGCAGCTGGCGGCAAACGGCCATCGTGTGCACGTGGCGATCGAGGCGATCGTGTCGAGCCCGCAGTTTCGCGATATCCGCGGGGCCGACGCGGCCGATGATGAGGAATAGATCGACGAAGAGACACGTTCAGTTTCCGAAGGAGGCTCTGCGATGACCAGTCCATTCATTTCGCGGCGGACGATGCTTCGCGGCCTGGGAGTCTCCATGGCATTGCCGTGGATGGAGTCGCTCGCGGTCTGGGGCGACGAGGCGAAGCCGACCGCGGGCGGAGCCGAGCCGCCGGTCCGGCTGGCGGTGTTCTTCGCCGGCAATGGCTTCCATTCGCAGGAGTGGTGGGCCGAGGGAGCCGGGGCCGATATGAAGCTCGGCAAGGTGCTCGAACCCGTCGCCGACTTCCGGGAACGGCTGCTCTTCGTGAAGGGGCTCTACAACGAGCAGGCGCGGAAGGGGAGCATCCACAGCTCGCAGACGGGCAACCTGCTCTCCGGTGCCCCGCTCGCCTCCGGCGGCGACATCCGGTCCGGCACGAGCTTCGACCAACTGCTCGCCCAGACCCATGGTCGCGCCACGAAGGTGCCGAGCCTCGTGCTCGGCTGCGAGAAGTCGAACCCGTCGGTGCACCAGAACTACTCGATGCTCTACAGCTCGCACATCTCGTGGAGCTCGCCGACCACGCCCACGCCGCTGGAGCTCTATCCCGCGCTCGCCTTCGACCGGCTCTTCAAGGAGGGCTCGGAGAAGGGGGACGAGAGCGTGCTCGACGCCGTGATCGAGGAGGCGGGCGACCTGCGGCGGGAGATCAGCACCGCCGACCGGCGGAAGCTCGACGAATACCTCGACAGCGTCCGCGATGTGGAGCAGCGGATCGCCAACGCCGGACAGCGTGGGGAACTGCAGGGCTGGAAGCCGACGCTGGAAAAGCCCGACAGGCCGCGGCCGCCCGACGGCATCCCGCAGGACATCGCCGAGCACATGCGGCTGATGTGCGACATCCTCGTGCTCGCCTTCCAGACCGACACCACGCGGATCGTCACGCTCAAGCTCAATAATGACCACTCGGCGCTGCGGTTCCCGAACCTGGCGCGGTCCGACAATCCCGCGCAGGGCATCGACTACATGATCCACCACCTGCTCTCCCACACCAACAACGCCGACTGGCTGAAGGTCAACCAGTTCTTCATGGAGCAATTGGCCCACGTCGCCCGCCGGCTCGACGCGATCCAGGAGGGGGAGCGGACGGCGCTCGACAACTCGATGCTCATGATCTGCTCGAGCATGATGACCGGCATGCATGAGAACGACCGGCTGCCGGTGGCGGTGCTCGGCCGGGCCGGCGGGAAGCTGGAGACGGGCCGCGTGCTCGACTACTCGAAGGCGGAGAACCGGCAGCTGTGCCGGCTCTACCTCTCGATGATGGAGAAGATGGGCCGCCGGGAAAAGACGTTCGGCGACGCGACGGAGCCGCTCGCGGAGGTGTGAGCGGGCCGCGGTTTTCCCGGTCGCCGGCTGCCGTCCGACGAGAAGCCCCGCCGGCCGTGTTAGACTGGGCCGCCCATGACAACCATTCTCGACGAGATCGTGGCCCGCAAGCACCGTGAGGTCGCCGTCGCGCGGGAGCGGGTGCCGACCGCCGCCCTCGAGGGCCGGCTCGCCGTGGCCCCGCCCGTGCGGGATTTCTTCGCGGCCGTGTCCGCTCCCGGTGCGATCAGGCTCATCGCCGAGTTCAAGCGGAAGAGTCCCTCGGCCGGCGAACTCCGCCCCGGTGCCACCATCGAGGACGTCGTCCGCGGCTACGCGGCCGCCGGGGCCGCGGCGCTCTCCGTGCTCACCGACGCCGTCGGGTTCGGCGGCAATCTGGTCGATCTCGAGTCGGCCCGGGTGGCCGTGCCATTGCCCGTGTTGCGGAAGGAATTCGTCGTCGACCGCTACCAGGTGCTCGAAGCGCGGGCCCACGGCGCCGACGCGGTGCTGCTCATCGCCGAGTGCCTCGACGACTGCCACCTCCGCAGCCTCTACCGCCAGATCCTCGACCTCGGCATGACGCCGCTCGTGGAACTCCACTCCGAGGAGCATCTCGACCGCGTGCTCGACCTGGGCGCCACCCTCGTCGGCATCAACAACCGCGACCTGCACACGATGACCACCGACCTCGACCACGTGCTGCGGCTCCGCGACCGCGTGCCGGCCGAGTGCGTGCTCGTGGCCGAGAGCGGCATCCGCAACCGGGCCGACGTCGAGCGGCTCGAGCGGGCCGGTATCGGCGCGATGCTCGTCGGTGAGTCACTCCTGCGGAGCCCCGACCCCGGCGGCGCCGCCGCCGCCCTCCTCGGCCGCTGACTCGGCCGGCGACGTTTGGCTCACCGCCGGCTTGTCCTTCACGAACCGGTAGCCCATGCCGCGGACCGAGAGGAAGTGCACCGGCCGGGCCGGGTCCGCCTCGAAATACTTGCGGAGGTTGAGCATGAAGGTGTCGACCGTCCGCGTGGCCGGCGCGCGGGCCATGCCCCAGACCCGCTTGAGCAGATCGCTCCGCGACGACACCGTCCCCTCGTGCTCGATGAGGTATCTCAGCAGCTTCATCTCGAGGTTGGTCAGCCGCACCGGCTTGTCGCCGCTGCGGGCCTCCCAGGTGTCGAAGTTCACCTCGGCGTTGCCGAAGCGGTAGACACCCGCGGTCACCGCCGGCTCCTGTTCAGCCGCCGCGGGTCTGTTCGCCGCCGCGGGTCTGGCTCGGCCACCGCGGCTGCGGCGGGCCAGCAGGTTGCGGATGATCGAGAGCAGTTCGTCCAGGTCGAAGGGCTTCTGCAGATAGACGTCGGTGCCGGCGTCGAACCCGCGGATCCGGTCCTCGACGAGCGTGCGGGCGGTCAGCATCACGACCGGGATGTCGCCGTTCCGGGTGCGGATCGCCTCGCAGACCGCGTAGCCGCTCATGCCCGGCAGCATCAGGTCGAGCACGACGAGATCCACCGGCGGCTCCGTGACGGCGACCGCCTCCAGGGCCGCCTGGCCGTTGCCCACGGTCGTGACGGTGAAGCCCTCGGCCTCGAGGTTGTACTTGATGCCGATGGCCAGATGCTCTTCGTCTTCGACGACGAGAATGTGGGGCATGGGTGGAACCGACGCGGATGCTCGGCCGGAAGACGCCTGACGATGTCGGACGCCATTCTACCGTGACGAGGCGGCTACCGGGCGAGCACCGTGCCGGGGCGGGGGGCGCGGACGTAGCCGTGGCCGACGAACCAGTCCCAGGCGTCCTGGGCCGCCGCCTCGAAGGGCCGGCGGGTGTAGCCGAGTTCCGCCTCCGCGCGGGCGCAGGAGAAGTTGTGCGGCAGCATCGACATCACGGTCGCCGCCGAGTTCACCGGCAGTTCGCGGCGGGTCAGGAGGCTGGCCAGGTCGCCGCACCAGCCGGCCAAGTGCACGAAGGGCCGCGGCGCGATGCCGAGCGGCTGCATGCGGCCGGAGACGCGGGCGAAGATCCGCCAGGCGTCGAGGTAGGAGAGCGACTGCCCGCCGAGGATGTAGCGGCGGCCCGTCCGGCCGCGGGACATGGCGGAGAGGATCCCCTGCGCGACGTCGCGGACGTCGACGAAGTCGTTGGCGCCCGGCGGCGCGAACAGGCCGCGGCCCGCCCCCACCTCGAGCAGCATGCGGCCGCTCGACGGCTTCCAGTCCCACGGGCCGATCATGTAGACGGGATTGACGATCACGGCGTCGAGGCCCTTCTCGACCTCCTCGAGCACGGCCTCCTCGGCCCCGCGCTTCGTCACGACGTAGGGGCATTCGGGCATGCCGCCGGGAAGCGTCTCCTCGTCGGCCGGTTCGCCGTCTTCTCGCAGCCCGATGGCGTCGACGCTGGAGACGTGGATCAGCCGGGCGCCGGCCCGGCGGGCCGCCCGGGCCACCACCCGCGTCCCCTCGACGTTCACATGCCGCATTTCCTCGCGATGCCGCCAGCCGCAGTGCACGAGCGCCGCCGAATGAACCACGCATGCGGCCCCGTCGACGGCCCGCTGCATGGCGGCCTCGTCATGCAGGGCGGCGGCGGCCATGTCGATCGGCAGGGCCGCGAATACCCCGCCGGCGACCTGTCGCGTGTCGCGGGCCGATCCCGCCACCTGGCCGGGCCTCGCCAGCACCCGCACGCTCCGGTTGCGGTCGAGCAGCAGGCGGACGACGTTGTTGCCGACGAGCCCCGTCGCCCCCGTGACGAGGCAATCGACGCGCGAGGCGGGGGGGCGACCGTCATCGGAGGGGGGGGTGTGGCGTGCAGAGGCGATCATCGGCGGACAACTCCCGAACACTCCGGATCCTGCCGGGTCGATCGTTCCGTCCGTGTCGAACGCACAAACCAGGCACAATAGTAGCATCGGCCGGGGCCGGTCCAGATCTTTCGGGCAGGGCTTTTCTGCCGGCGTTGACGATTCCGAAGGCCGGGCGGAAGATGCCGTTTCGAGCCGGAAATTCCCGTGCGGACGGGGTTTCCGCCGATGCTGCATCGGTCGTTCCCCAGTTGCGGAGCCTGCCTTGGCGGAAGTCGTCGTTCGACCGGTTGACACCCCTGCGGAACGGAAACGGTTCATCCGGCTGCCGTGGCGGATCTACAGGGACGACCCCTGCTGGATGCCGCCGCTCGTGATGTCGCAGGAGGAACTGCTCGGGTTCCGTCGCCATCCGTTCTACGACCGGTCGAAGAGCCGGTCGTTCCTGGCGACCCGCGACGGCCTTGATGTCGGTCGCATCACGGCGATCGTCAACGCGGGCCACATCGACCGCTACAAGGAGCAGCGTGGCTTCTTCGGCTTCTTCGAGTGCGACGACGACGCCGACGCCGCCCGCGGCCTGTTCGATGCGGCGAAGGACTGGCTCCACGCGCAGGGCATGCAGACGATCCGCGGGCCGGTCAATCCGTCGCTCAACTACGAGTGTGGCCTGCTCATCGAGGGCTTCGACACGGCCCCCTTCTTCATGATGACGCACAACCGGCCGTGGTACGCGAAGCTGGTCGAAGCCAACGGCTTCGGCAAGATCGAGGACCTCTATGCCTTCTGGGGCGAACTGTCGATGCTCGGCAACCTCGACTCGAAGCTGGCGACGATGGTGGAGGGCGTGAAGGACCGATTCGGGGTCACGGTGCGGCCGCTCGACAAGAGCCGCTTCGACGACGAGGTGCGGATGTTTCTCGACATCTACAACTCGAGCCTGGGGGGCACGTGGGGGTTCGTGCCGCTCACGCCGGGTGAGGTGAAGCACATGGCCGAAAGCCTGCGGTATCTCATCGTGCCGGAACTGGCGCTCGTGGCCGAGGTGAACGGCAAGCCGATCGGCACCGCCTTCTGCCTGCTCGACTACAACCCGCGGATCAAGGCGATCAACGGCCGGCTGTTTCCCTTCGGCTTCCTCCGCCTGCTCTGGAACAAGAAGGGCATCAAGCGGATGCGGGCCATCAGCACGAACGTGGTGCCCGAGTATCAGGCCTGGGGCGTGGGGCTCGTGCTCATGGCGGCGCTCGTGAAGCCGCTCCAGGACTGGGGCATGCGGGAGGTGGAGTTCTCCTGGGTGCTCGAGAGCAACCACCTCTCGAAGCGCACGCTCGAGCGCGGCGGCGCACTGGTCACCAAGAAGTACCGGATCTATCA
>JBJTSM010000321.1:0-3056 GCA_046076685.1 Planctomycetia bacterium
GCTGGCGGCGTGGACGCTGCTTTCGAACACGATGCTCAACCTCGACGAAGCCCTGACCAGAAACTGAGTGTGGCCGCGGAACAAGCTGGCAAGAGGTTTTTCACATGCTCCCATTCGAATTCGAAGCGTTTCGCACGGCGATGGCCCGGCGGGCTTTCCTCCGCACGTCCGGCGTGGGCGTGGGGGCGGCCGCACTGTCGCTGCTCGAATCGCAGGCCCGCGGCGAGGCTGCCACCGCCGCGGCCAAGCCGGCCGGCCGGGTCCACCCGCCGCTGCCGGGGCTGCCGCACCATGCGGCGAAGGCCAAGAGCGTCATCTACATCCACACCAACGGCGGCCCCTCGCAGATCGACCTGTGGGACTACAAGCCGAAGCTCGCCGACTATTTCGACAAGGACATTCCGCCGAGCGTGCGGGGCGAGCAGCGGCTCACGACGATGACCAGCGGGCAGTCGCGGTTTCCGATCGCCCCGTCGAAGTTCAAGTTCGAGCAGCGGGGCGACTGTGGCCGCTGGATCTGCACCGACATGCTCCCCCACACGGCGGGCATCGTCGACGAAATCGCGCTGGTGAAGACCGTGCACACCAACGCCATCAACCACGATCCGGCCTGCACGTTCGTGATGACCGGCAGCGAGGTGCCCGGCAAGGCGAGCCTCGGCAGCTGGCTGTCCTACGGTCTCGGCAGCGAAAGCGACGACCTGCCGGCCTTCGTCGTCTTCACGCCGATGCCCGACATCAATCCGTCGCAGGCGATCTTCACCCGCATGTGGTCGAGCGGCTTTCTTCCCACGCGGTACACCGGCGTGGCCCTGCGGGGCTCCGGCGATCCGGTGCTCTACCTCTCGAACCCGGAGGGCTTCTCCGGCCAGGACCGCCGCCGGATGCTCGACACGCTCGGCACGCTGAACCAGCGGGGCTTCGAGCGGTATGGCGATCCGGAGATCCAGACGCGGATCGCGCAGTACGAGATGGCCTTCCGCATGCAGTCGAGCGTGCCCGAACTGGTCGATCTCTCCGACGAGCCGGCCCCGGTGCTCGAGATGTATGGCGACGACGTGAAGAAACCCGGTTCGTTCACCCACAGCCTCCTGCTCGCCCGCCGGCTCGTGGAGCGGGGCGTGCGGGTGGTGCAGATCCTGCACCGGGGCTGGGATCAGCACGGCAATCTGCCGGCCGATCTCAAGTCGCAGTGCCTCGACACCGATCAGGCCACGGCCGCCCTCGTCAAGGATCTCAAGGGCCGGGGCATGCTCAACGACACGCTCGTGGTCTGGGGGGGCGAGTTCGGGCGGACGGTCTACACCCAGGGCACGCTCACGAAGGAAAACTACGGCCGCGACCACCATCCGCGGAATTTCTGCATGTGGATGGCCGGCGGCGGCGTGAAGGGGGGCATCTCCCATGGCGAGACCGACGACTTCAGCTACAACGTCGTGGAAAACCCGGTCCACATCAATGACTTCAACGCCACGATCTTGCACCTCATGGGCATCGACCACGAGCGGTTCACGTTCAAGTTCCAGGGGCTCGACCAGCGGCTGACGGGCGTGGAGCCCCAGCGGGTGGTGCGGGAAATCCTGGCGTAGCCGCTCATCCATACCAATCCGCACCGGATACCCAAGCGAAAGCATCACGCATGTCGCACTCGCCACGTCTGATCTTCGACATCCATCTCGACCTCTCCTACAACGCCCTCGACTTCAACCGCGACCAGCGGTGGACGCAGGAGCGGCTCCGCCGCCGCGAGATCGGCATGAAAGACACCGTGTTCCGCACGCGGAACACGGTCTGCTTCCCGGAGGTGCGGCGGGGCCGCGTGGGGCTCTGCGTGGCGACGCAGATTTCGCGTTCGGTCGACTATTTCTCGCGGCTGCCCGGCTGGCAGAGCCCCGAGCAGGCCTGGGCCCACACGCAGGGGCAGCTCGCCTGGTATCGCGCGATGGAGGAGTGCGGCGAGCTGGTGCAGATCCGCGACCGGGCCGGGCTCGACCGGCACGTGGCCCTCTGGCTGGCCGACGCCGATGCCGGCGGCCAGGGCCGGCTGCCGATCGGCTACATGCTGAGCCTCGAGGGGGCCGACTCGATCGTCACCCTCCGCCATCTCGAACGCTCCTATGCCGACGGCCTGCGGGCGCTTGGGCCCGTCCATTACGGCCCGGGTGTCTACGGCATGGGCACCGACGCCGAAGGGCCGCTCACCCCGCGGGGCCGGGAACTGCTCAAAGAGATGGAACGGCTCGGCATCATCCTCGACGCCACCCACCTCTGCGACGAGAGCTTCCGCGACGCGCTCGACCACTACGCGGGGCCCGTCTGGGCGAGTCACTCCAACTGCCGCACACTGGCGAACTGGAACCGCCAGTTCACCGACGAGCAGATCAAGGAGCTGATCGGCCGCGGTGCCGTGATCGGGATGGCCTTCGACGCGATCATGATGGTGCACGGCTGGCACCATCTCCGGTCGAAGCCGGAGGATTTCGGCCTGCGGATCGAGAAGATCTGCGAGCACATCGACCACATCTGCCAGCTGGCCGGCAACGCCCGGCACGTGGGCATCGGCAGCGACCTCGACGGCGGCTTCGGCACGGAGCAGACGCCCCTCGACCTCGACAGCATCGCCGACCTCGGGCGGCTGGGCGGCCTCCTGGCCAGCCGCGGCTATTCGGCCGCCGATATCGAGGGCTTCTTCTTCGGCAACGTCGTCGCGTTCCTGCGGCGTTCGTTGCCGCAGTAGGCCCGCGCCGGCCGTCCCGAATCGCTCAGGTCCAAAGGCCGCGGTCGAGCACGCGGTAGTTGATCGCTTCACTGACGTGCGCACAGCCGATCTTCTCGGCTGCATCGAGATCGGCGATCGTCCGGGCGACACGGAGCACCTTGTCGTGCGCGCGGGCCGAGAGCCCGAGATCGGTCACGGCCGCCCGGACGAGTTCCGCGGCGGCCGGGTCGAGCGGGCAGAATTCCCGGATCTGCCGGCTCGTCATCCGGGCATTGAGGCGGACGGGCAGGCCCGCGAACCGGGTCGCCTGACGCAGCCGTGCCGCCATCACGGCCTC
>JBJTSM010000322.1:0-5041 GCA_046076685.1 Planctomycetia bacterium
CGGTAGGCGGCCGACGTGCAGATGAGCCGGTGCAGGTGCTTCATGCTCCAGCCTTTGCGCCCAGCCGGGCCACCGGCCTGTGGCCCATCGACCAGTTCGCTGGCCAGCCAGTCGAGCAGTTCGGGATGCGTCGGCGCGTTGCCCTTGCGGCCAAACTCGAAGACGGTCGTCACGAGCGGCCTGCCCATGTGCCGCATCCAGACATGGTTCACGGCGACGCGGGCGGCGAGCGGGTTGCGCGGGTCGGTGATCCAGTGAGCCAGAGCCGTGCGGCGACCGGTGCTCGTCGCGGGGAAGGACACCGTCGGGTCGTCCGCACCCGAATTCTTGAACCGCGTGGGCGTCCATTTCGCGCCGACGAGCGGCGTGAACGACTCGCCCGGCTCGGCGGCGGCCTTCACGGCCTTGTCCACCTGCTCGCGGGCCGTGGCGAGTTCCTTTTCGATGGACGTGAGCGACGCGGCGTCTTTCTTGTCGGCGGCGGCCTTCGTGAGCTTCGCCGACACGGCAGCGACATCCACCCAGGCGGCCGCGACGGCCGCATCCTTCTCGGCCTTGGCGGCAGCCTTCGCCGCGGTGGCCGCCGCGACTCGCAGCGGATCATCGGCCGACTGCGACGGCGCATCATCGGCAGCCCAGGCCGCCCGCATCGCTTCGGCCCGCTGCTGCACGGCGACGACCGCCGCCTGAGCCGCTACGACGGCCTGCTCGTTGGCGGCCGAGGGCTCCTTCGCCTGCTTGGCCTCGGCCTGTTCGACGGCCCGGGTCGCCGTCGCCACATGGGCGTCGAGCACCCACGGCTGCCGCTGCGGCTCGAACGCGGGCTTGGGCAGGGAAACGGGCTGCACGTCGATGTCGCGAAACGCGATCACATCCGGCACGCCCGGCTCGAATTTCCGCGATGTGTCGGGCTTCGTGTCCTCGCCGCGGACAAAGAGATGGGTGGGCCGTTCGAGGTGGGCGTCGAACACCCGTGGGATGCCGTCCTTCTCGAGGTCGCCCTCGCCCGCCACCACGTCCACGCGGGTCTCGATCGGCTCGAAGAAGGCGCGAAACCGGTAGTAGTCTTCCTGGCTGACGGGATCATATTTGTGGGCGTGGCACTTGGAGCAGTTCATCGTGAGGCCCAACAGCCCCTTGCCCACGTGCTCCACCGTCTCGTCCAGCCAGGGCGTGCGATTGAAGAGAAACCAGTTTCGGGCGAGGAAGCCGGTGGCCCGCAGCTTCGCCGGATCGTCGGGATGGAGTTCGTCGGCCGCGAGCATCTGCCGCACCATCTCGTCGTAGGCCACATCGGCGTTGAGCGACTCCACGATCCAGTCGCGGAAGTGCCACATGTGCTTCTGGCTGTAGCGGTGCTGTTCGCCCAGCCCCCACCAGTCGGCATACCGCCAGACATCCATCCAGTGGCGGCCCCACCGCTCGCCGTGCCGCGGGTCGGCGAGCAGTTTCTCGACGAGTTTTTCATACCAATCGGATGACGCATCGGCCTCGATCGCGGCCAGTTCCTCCGGCTGCGGAGGCAGGCCGATGAGATCGACATAGAGCCGGCGGACGAGCACGTGCCGCGGGGCCTCGGGCTGCGGCGACACGCCCGCCTGCTCGTGGCCGACGGCCAGAAACGCGTCGATCGGATTCCTCACCCACGCCGTGTTCTTGACGGCGGGCACCGCCGGCCGCAGCCGCGGCTGAAAGGCCCAGTGATCCCTCGGATCGGCCTCGGGCTTTTCGTCGGCCGGGGCCGGACAGCCGGCCTTGATCCAGTCCTTGAGCAACGCCACCTGCTCGGCCGTGAGCGGCTCGCCTTCCCCCTCGGGCGGCATCCGCGTGGCGGGCTCGGGATCGCCCACCCGCTCGAGGATCAGGCTCGCATCGGGATCGCCCTTCGTGACGACGCTGCCCGACTCGCCCCCCTCGACCATGAGCGCGACGGTGTCGAGCCGCAGGCCGGCCTCCTGCTTGAGGCCGCCATGGCAGGAAAAACACCGCTCGGCCAGGAGGGGCCGGATTTTCCCCGAGTAGGCGGCCAATTGCGGGTCGGCCGCACCGCCCGCCGGGGCGGGGGACTCGGCCCGCAGCCAAGCGCCGCAAAACATTCCCGCCACGACCGCATAGAGACTGACCATGCAGCGCAGCACAGGCGGCTTGCGGCAGCGACGCACGGCACGCACGGTGGTCATGGGATTCACGAGAACGGTCTCCAGCGGCCTCCCCGGAATTCTAGCACCCCACAACCGTCATGTCACCTGCAGAACCGGCCGCGTTCCCGGTCCCGGTGTGTATGATGGGTCGGGCCGGTGGCCTTTTTCGCCGGCTTTCGTTCGCGACCGTTCCCTCCACCCGTCCCCGGGGGCCCCGTCTGTGGCCGCACGCATCAAGAAACAGGAAGACCTGACCGCGCGGGCCTACCGCGAAGTCCGCCGGATGATCGTCGAGGGGGCGGTGGCGCCCCGGCAGCGGCTCTCGCACCGCAACCTCTCCCGCGATCTCGGCATCGGCCGCAGCCCCGTCCGCGACGCCCTCCTGCAGCTCGAGGCCGAAGGCCTCATCGAACACCGCCCCAGTTCCGGCATCTACCTGCGGGAGATCACGCCGCGGGAGCTCGAGTGCATCTACGAACTGCGGCTCGTCAACGAGCCCTACGCCGCGGAGAAGGCGGCGCAGTTCGCCGAGGCGAGACACATCGCCGTGCTGCGGCGGATCTGCGACGAGATGACCGCGATCGCGAAGAAGGCCGACAGGAAGTCGTGGTTTGCGGCGGCCGAGAACCGACGGCGGTTCTGCCGGCTCGACATGGAGTTTCACGCCACCGTGCTCGAAGCCTTGGGCAACCCGATCGCCGTCAAGCTCTTCGGCAACGCCCAGCTGCTCGCGATGACCTTCGCGTGGGATCTCGGCCACGGCAAGCCGGAATGGTTCGCCGAGATCGTGGAACGAAGCGCCGCCGGCCACAGGGCCGTGTTCGACGCGATCCGGGCCCGCGACCCGGCCGCCGCCGGCAAGAAGATGCTCGAACACGTCAGCTGGGCGCAGCTGGAAATTCCCGAGCACTACGCCGCCCTCCGCGAGCCCGCTGCCGCCGCGTCAAAATAGCGGGCGACGAGCGGCGGTCGCGCCGGCTCACCCCAGCACGTCGGAGAGCACTTCCTCGGCGACGTAGATCGGGAGGTTCGGCTCGCAGGTCACGGCCACGGCAATCGCGTCGGAGGGCCGGGCGTCGATCTCGACGATCTCGCCATCCTTGAGCACGCGGATCGTGGCGAAGTAGGTGTGCTCCTTGAGCTCCGAGATCACCACGTCCTGGAACTCGCCTCCGAGCAGCTCGACGGCCGCCACCAGCAGGTCGTGCGTGAGCGGCCGGGGCGACTGGTGATGCTTCACCCGCCGGTCGATGCTCGTCGCCTCGAAGAGCCCGATCAGGATCGGGAAGGTGCGGTCTCCCTCCACCTCCTTGAGGTAGACCACCTGCTGGTCGTTGATCTCGCTGATGATGATCCGCGAGAGTTCCATCTGGACGCTCATGTTTCGTCTCCGGCTGTGCGGGCCGCCTGTGAACCGAATCCTACCCGAAAAGGAAGTGCAATTCATGCACGCAGCATTGCCTCCCCATACAAGCCCCCGGCGCCAGCCGGGGGATCTGTCTTCACGCCGGGCTCGGGCATCCTGCCCGACCCGGCTTGGCGGGCCTCCGCCCGCTGGTGCTGAACCGGCCCTCCGGGCCTGGTGCCGTTTGGTGATGCCACCGGATCCCGACGCTTGCGCCTGGGGCTTCAATGCCCTCATACAAGCCCCCGGCGCCAGCCGGGGGATCGCGGCGGGGCCACGGCCCCGGCACGTCACGACTTCCGTGCGTTCAGCTCGGCGAGCGTGGCGACACCCTTGGCGAGCTTCGCCTCGAGCTCCGCGAGCTGCTCCCGCTCCTTCTGCACCACGGCGGGCGGCGCCTTGGCCGCGAACTTCTCGTCGGCGAGCTTGGCCTGCTTGGCCGCGATGAACCCGGCCGTCTTCTCGTTTTCCTTCGTGAGCCTGGCGATCTCGGCACCCACGTCGATGAGGTCGGCCAGATCGATGAACAGGTCGCAGCCGACGGCCGAGGCCGTGGCCGCGCCTGCGGCGCCGGCCGCGGCCGGCCCCATGTCCGTCACGTCGACCACCGCCATCGACTCGATCGCCGCCCGCATCGGCTCGAGCAGGCCGGCCGTGTCCTGCGGGCAGCGGATCGCCACCTTGACCCGGGTCCGCGGCGGCACGTTCTGCCGCGACCGGATCTCGCGGATCGCGGCCACCACCCCGAGGAACGTGCCGAACTGCTTCTCGGTGCGGTCGTCGATCCACTCCTGTGGCGGAGCCGGCCAGCGGGCCACCATGATCGAGGCCGTGAGATTGCCAGAGTCCCACGGCATCCGCCGCGCGCCGGCCGCCTCGCGGAGATGCTGCCAGATCTCCTCGGTGACGAACGGCATGATCGGATGGAGCAGCCGGAGGATCGTGTCGAGGGCGAGGGTCAGCATCGCCTGGGCTTGCGTCCGGAGGGCGGGGTCGGCCAGCCGGGCCTTGCAGAGCTCGAGGTAGGCGCTGCAGAACTCGTCCCAGGCGAACGCGTAGAGAATCCGCGCCGCCTCCGCGAAGCGGTATTCGTCGATCGCCCGGGTGGCGTCGCGGGTCACGCTGGCCAGGCGGCTGGCCAGCCAGCGGTCTTCGAGCGCGGTAAACCCGCCGCAGCCGCCCGACAGGTCCTGCCCCCGGAAATCCTCGAGGTTCATAAGCACGAACCGGGTGGCGTTCCAGAGTTTGTTCGAGAAATTCCGCCCCGATTCGAACCGCTCACTGAGCGCCGGGCCGCGGGGCAGGGCGAGATCGGCCGGCGCGCTCGCCCACTGCGTGCGGAACGGCTGCCGGCACTTCGGACACTCGATCCGGGGCAGCATGCGGTTCTGCACCGTCTGCTCGATCCGCGCCGCGCACGCCGGGCACTGGAATTCCACCGGCATCCGCACGTCCTGCGTCTCGGTGGCCATGCTCACCATGCCAAACCGCAAGG
>JBJTSM010000323.1:0-2842 GCA_046076685.1 Planctomycetia bacterium
CGCGAGCACGTGGCGGAATGGATCGTAAGGCTCGCCGTGGGCGGTCGCGTGCAGCCCGGCCGTGTCGATCGTGACGTCGAACCGGCAGAAGAGCATCCGTCGGAGTTCGAAGGCGGCGTGCAGCTCGCTGATCCAGTCGAAGAGCAGCCAGGTGGGATCGGTGCCGGCGACCTCAAATCGCTCGGCATGCTCCGGCCGGGGGCGAATCTGGCCGAGGTCGCCGGTAATGATCTGGAACAGTCCACTGGCCGCGTCGGCCATGAGTTGCGCGAGCGTCGGGGCGGTCACCCGCAGCCCGAGATCGGCCGTGTGTTCAAAGATTTCGTGCATGGAGTTCCGGATTCGAACCGTGGATCCGTCAGCGTCACAAACGAAGCGTCGACCAAATCATACGGGGCCATGCCCCCCTTTCTTCCGATTTCTCCCTGAGACTGCTATACTTCCGCTGAGTTTGCTCGTCGGCCGCTTTGTTCCTCCTCGGGAGCACGCTTCGATGCCAAAACACCTTCGCGCGATCGCGACGTTCCTGCTTGCAGCCATCCCGCTTGCGCCGGTCGCATCAGGCCACCTGAGGGCGGCCGAACCCACGCCGCCGCGGGCGGGCATGGCCCAGCCGCGAAGCGGCACGACCAACAAGTTTGGCTCGGGCACGATCACGCGCCGTTCCGACGGCACCACCAGCCAGACACGTCCCTTCGGCTCCGGTTCGATCACGACCGAGCGGGGCCGCGACGGCAAGACGGTCACGGGCCACACGCAGAAGTTCGGCTCGGGCACGATCACCCGCTGGTCCGACGGCACGACCACCGAGACGCGGCCTTTCGGCTCCGGCACAATCACCACCGAGCGTGGCCGCAACGGCCAGACGGTGACCGGCAACACGCAGAAGTTCGGCAGTGGCACGATCACCCGCCGGTCGGATGGCTCGAGCAGCACGAACCAGCCATTCGGCTCGGGCACGATCCAGCGGGACCAGCCCGGCAAAGCCCGCAGCAGCGGCAAGTAGCCCGCCGCGGGCTGTTCTGCCGCGGTTTACGACCGGCGAAATCCATCTTGTCCCGGTCGCGGCCGTTTGGGAATTTTTCATCTCCACAAACGGATCAGGGAGCCCATCACAGCCGGGATCGTCAGCGATGTCGCCGCCTCGTTGCACACGTTGCCACGATCGATCCCGAAGGGCGACCGCGATCCCCTTCATGCACGCGGTCGTCTTGTCGTGCTTCTCATGCCTCGCCATCACTGGCATGGCATCCGGCGTTGAGCCGACCGACGCCGCTCTGCGGTCCGAGCGGCCATGGACGCGCTTTCTCGCCGAAGCCTTTCCCGAGGGGCTCGATCCGGAGAAGTCGCTGGCCCCGCCCACGATCCGTGATCCCGGCCCCGACACGGCCAACTACCCGAACGGTCCCGGCACGCTGCCGCGCGGCGGCATCTACCTCGAATGGAGCCCCGCCTTCTTCACCGGTGCCATCTCCACCGTCCAGCCGCAGACCTACAACGCCGAGTTTCTCCTACGGATGGGGCTGACTGACCGGTTCGAATTTCGCCTCTATTCGATCGGCTTCACCTGGCAGGCGGCAGGCCTGGGTGTGGGGGCGACGACGGGTTTCTCGCCGCTGATCTTCGACACGAAGATCCATCTTTGGGAGGAGAACGAGGAGTGGTTCATCCCGGCGACGGGCATCGAGGCCTTCGTGCAGACGCCGTGGGGTTCGCCTGCCTTCGACAGCGGCACGCAGCCCGGCATCATGATGCTCTTCCGCAACACGCTCTTCTGGGGACTGGTTGCGGAATACAACGTCGGCGTCGCCGACGACTCCACGCAGGAGGGATTCACGCCGATCGACATCGTGCAGTGGGCCATCACGAAGGAGATCACCGACGACTTCCAGGTATTCGTGCACGGCTTCCAAAATCAATCTGCGCTGCCCCGACTCGTCGCCCAGACGGTGGTGGGCGGCGGGTTCGTGTGGTTTCCCAGCGACCGCCTCTCGGTGTTCGGCAACTGGGGGGCGGGCACCGACAAGAGTGGCCCGGCGACGACCTTCCAGGTGGGACTGGCCAACGCGTTTTGAGCGCGCTGTCGCCTGTCGGGAGCCCGCCCACGGGGATGCCGTCGACGGCCGGCCGTGTTATTTGCCGCCTTCGTCGTCATCATCCGCCCATCCCCGCAGCCTGCAGTGCACCGCGGCGACCTTTCCCATGTAGTGGTCCATCGAGAATGCCCCGGCAGCCTGCTGCATGTGCTCGCGGGCCTTGGCCGCGTTGCCCGTCGCCTCGAAAAACAGCCCCAGATAGAGGTGGGCGTAGCAGAGTTGGTTGCGTCTGGCCTCGCCCGCACCCCGCTCGGCCGCAGCCAGCACATCGGCCGGCTCGCACCGCCCGGCATACAGGTCCATGACCTGCTTCATGGGCACCCGGGCGTCCTCGCCGACCGGCAGGAGCCTCGCCCGCGCGGCCCGCGGCCCCGCCAGTCGGGCGACGCACAGGAAATGCCAGGCGGCATTCTCGACGTCGTTCGGGTTCACGGTCCGGTGCGACTCGAACTGCTTGGACCCGTCATCGAACCGCTCCGCGTAATAGAGTGCCAAGCCGCGTTGCCACAGTTCCGGCTCCGCCGTGGGCACGGCCGAGACGAGCCGATCGAACACCCGCGCGGACTCGGCGGGCTTGGCCTCGAAAAACAGCCGCACGGCGTCGTCGAAAAGGTCACTTGGCTGTGGTTCGGCTGCTGGGCTCTGGACCGCGATGACGAGCCCCATCTCCAGGATCGCCCACCGCAGTCCCGGCAGGCGGCCGCGAACCATGCGGGCGGTGAACATGGCCACGGCCGAACGACGTG
>JBJTSM010000324.1:0-2461 GCA_046076685.1 Planctomycetia bacterium
CCTGGATCGACGGCGGCGGCACGGGCTCCTTCGTGCGGCCGCTGGTGGAACTGGTCCGCGGCCCGGAGTGAGCCCCCGTCCTACAGCAGCGTGCCCAGCTCGTCCACCAGCTCGCCGAACCGCGTGAGGGCGGTCGCCACCGGCTCGGGTTTCTCCAGATCCACGCCGGCGTCGCGGAGCAGGTCGAGCGGCCACTTCGAGCAGCAGCCCTTGAGAAACGCCAGGTAGGCCTCCAGTTCCTTCGCGCCCCCCTCGGCCACCCGTTTGGCGAGCGTGATCGCCGCCGAGAGGCCCGTGGCGTACTTGTAGACGTAGAAGGCGTTGTAGAAGTGCGGGATCCGCAGGCACTCGAGTTCCAATTGCTTGTCGACGACGAACCGCGGGCCGAAATAAGCGTCGAGCAACTCGCGGTAGATGACCCGGATCCGTTCGAGCGTGAGGGGCTCGCCCGCCTCGGCCGAGGCGTGGCTCTTCCGCTCGAACTCGGCGAACATCGTCTGCCGCACGATCGTGGCGCGGATGGAATCGATCTCCCGCGCGATGATCGCAGCCCGCTCCTTCTTCGACGCCGCGCGCTCGAGCAGGAGCCGCGTGAGCAGTTGCTCGTTGAAGGTGCTGGCCACCTCGGCCACGAAGATCGTATAGCCGGAGTAGTGGTAGGGCTGGGCCTCGGCCGAATACCGCGTGTGAATCGAATGGCCCGCCTCATGCGCGAGCGTGAAGACGTGCTCGATCGCCTCCTCCTGGAAGTTCATCAGGATGTAGGGATCGGAGTCGTAGGTTCCCGAGCTGAAGGCCCCCGACTGCTTGCCGGCGTTGGGATAACGGTCGCACCAGCGGCCCAGCAGGCCCCGCTCGAGCCGCGTCGTGTAGTCGGCCCCGAGCGGCGCGAGTGATTCGACCACCACCCGCACCGCGTCGTTCCAGGTGTGCCGCTTCTCCAGCTCGGGCACGAGGGGCACGTAGCAGTCGTAGTGATGGATCGCGTCGAGGCCGAGGATGCGTTTCCGCAGGTCGTAGTAGCGGTGCACCGCCGGCAGGTGGCTGCGGACGGCCGCGATCAGCTGGTCGTAGACGGCGATCGGCACGTTGTCGGCGAACAGGGCCGCCTCGACGGCGCTGGGATAACGCCTCACCTTGGCCGCATAGACATCCCGCTCGTTGGAACCCGAAAGCGTGGCGGCCAGCGTGTTGGCGTGGGCCTCGTACTGGGCGTAGTACTGGTGGAAGGCGGCCCGCCGCACCTCCCGCACGGGATCGTGCAGCAGCGTGACGAACGTCGCGTTCGACAGCTCCACCTGCCCGCCGGTACCGGTGCTCACGCTGCCGAACTTCATGTCGGCGTCGGTGAGCTGACGAAACACCTTCGCCGCCGTGCCGGCGAAGCTGCCCTGCATCGCCAGGAGCTTCTCCTCCGGCTCCGAGAGCACATGCGGCCGCGTGCGGGTGAGCCGTTCGAGCAGGAGCCGGTAGGGGGCGAGCACCGGCAGCTGCATCCACGCGGCGAGCGTGTCGGGCGGGATCGCCATGATCTCGGGACGGATGAAGCTGGCCTTCTCGCCGGCCAGCGTGGCGACGTGCTGGAAGCGGCCGATCATCCGCTGCGGCTCGGGAGCCGCCTGGTCCTCGCTGGCCCGCAGGTGGGCGTACGTGCCGATCCGATCCCCTTCGCGGTCGACGACGAGGTCGTATGCCAGACACTCCGCCAGCCGTTCGGGCGACGAACCGAGCGTGCCGGCGAACGCCGCAAACCCGGGAATCCGTTTCTCCCACGCCGCGAGCGCCGCCTCCCACTCGGCGGCGGAAGAAAACAGGCTACCGAGGTCCCAGGTATCCCCCTCCGCCACCTCGCGCCGCTCCGGCAACCGCTTCACCACACCATTCTCGTCAGCCATCTTTCACCTCGTGTTTCGAGTGCCGCCACATCGGAAAAAACGACATCGTATCGTGTTTTCCTTGCGGGTAGCCGGGGATCGGCGGAAGCTCGAGGAGCTTTTGGATTTTTCGACCTTCTGGGGATTGAGCTGTCGAAGGTCGTGGAAGGAGAAAAATACAACGCGACGAGTACTTCTGCCGTCCCCGGCGGTGACACCTGCACAGGGTCGCGATCCTCACAGCCTCCACACCGCGCTGCCCCAGGCGAGGCCGCCGCCGAACCCGCACACCACGATCGTGCTGCCCGGCCCGATGCGGCCGGTCCGCCAGGCCTCGTCCATCGCCAGCGGGATCGAGCCGCTCGACGTGTTCCCATAGCGATCGAGGTTCACCATGAACCGTTCGGCCGGGATGCCGAGCGCTTCGCGGACCCCGTCGATGATCCGGAAATTCGCCTGGTGGAGCACGAAGAGGTCGATCGCCTCCAGCGGCACGCCGGAATGCTCGACCACCTGCCGGATGTTCTCCTCGGCCAGCCGGATCGCCCACTTGAAGACGGCCCGGCCGTCCATCTGCATGAACTGCT
>JBJTSM010000325.1:0-2474 GCA_046076685.1 Planctomycetia bacterium
GTCGTCGCCGATCACGTCGGAGAGCACGAGCACGAGCAGGTTCCCCGCTGCGCAGGCCCGGGCCAGGCCGCCCCCCTTCACGAGGCTCATGTGCCGCCGCGCCGCGTTGAGCGTGGCGATGTCGGCCCCCGCCTCGGAGAGCCGGCGGGTGAGGGCGATCTTCTCCTCGAGCGAAACGCCCGCCTTCGGTGCGGCCAGCAGCGCCGAGCCGCCCCCGGTGACCAGCGCGATCACCAGGTCGCGCCGGCCGAGCCGCGATACCTGCGCCAGCATCTCGTGCGTGGCCTGCACGACGGCGGGTGTTGGCAGGTTGCTCGTCGCGGGCCGCGTTTCACGGACCTCGACCGCCGCGAGCCGCCGACCACAGCCCGCCGGCACGCTCACGAGCCCGGTCACGCCGTGCCGGGCGAGCCGCTCGGGGCCGAGCAGCCGTTCCACTCCCGCGGCCAGGCCTGCCGCCGCCTTGCCCGCCCCGACGACCACGATCCGCTCGACGTGGTCGAGCGACACATCCGCGGGCAGCGGCCGGCCGTCGAACAGGAACTGCCGCCCGTCGTCGCCGGCCACCGCGAGCCGATCGGCCACGAGCCGGTCCGGCTGCACGGCGGCCATCGCGGCCGACCAGATCCCTTCGGCATAGTCCCGCATGGCGGTCGTGTTCACTCCTGCGGTGCCTGCTGGAAATTCTTCGGATCGAAGCGGGAGAGATCGATGCCGCCGCGGGCCTCCTCCTCGAGAAGCTTCACCCGCTGCTCCAGCCGTTCGATCCGGCGGGCCATCATCGCGGGCGTCTCGGCCCCGGGGATGATCGGGGCGGGCCGGGGAATGGTCGGATAGCCGAGCTGCCGCTGCAGCGCGGCGAAGAAGAAGAGCGGATCCTTGCCGCGGTTGGCCCGCGCGATCCGGCCCTCCTTCTCGCCGAACAGGATCACGCGATCGGCCACCAGCTCCTCGCGGCCGGCGAGCGCCGCGGCCCGCCGCTCGTGCCGCCAGTATTCCGGGCTCCGCACGTAGACGAGATCGGCGAGGTCGATGAGCCCGACCTGCCTGGACACGGTGCGGATCCAGTCCTGCCACGTGGCGTCGAAGATGCCGTCGTCGGCCACGGCGACGAGGCCGTGCGCATAGTCGAGCCGGTTTCGCGACAGGCACTCGAAGCGGTAGAAAAACAGCCCCTGCGGCGTCGCGCCCTCCGCGCGGTAGCTGGCCTCGCGTTCGAGCATGGCCAGGCCGGTCCGCAGGTCGAACCGCCCCCCCTCCTGCTCCGCCTGCTGCATGACGAACGTCTGAAAGGCGCTGAAATAGTGCGGCAGGCGGGCCATCGCCGTGGAGAGCGTGCCGACGAGCTTGAGCTCCCCCACCAGGTAGTCGATCGCCATGGGGAGCTTCGACGTCGCCAGCACCTCGTGGCTGATCGACACGAGCGCCTCCTGGGCCGCGACACCGGCGGCGGTCCGCTCCGCCAGCGATCGGAACAGGTGGGACTGTTCGACGTATTCCTCACGGTCGAGCATGGCGGCCTGCGGTTTTGCGCATTTTTCGGGCACAGTACGGCGGGGGAGGTTCGGCCGCCGGGTTCCTCATCCTATAATCAACTTCAGGAAGGAATCTTCATGCCCGACCAATTTTCGTCGATCGAAGCCGCCGTCGCCGCCATCCGCCGCGGAGAGATGGTGATCGTGGTGGATGCCGAGGATCGGGAGAACGAGGGGGATTTCGTCTGTGCCGCCGAGAAGGCGTCGCCCGACATCGTCAACTTCATGATCCGCCACGGCCGCGGGCAGGTCTGCATGCCGATCCTGCCCGACCTGGCCAAGCGGCTCGACCTGCCGATGATGGTGGAGGCCAATTCGACGCCGCTGGGCACCGCCTTCACCGTGCCGGTCGACCACCGCACCGCGCGGACCGGCATCACCGCCGCCGAACGCGCCGACACGATCGCCGCGATCATGGATCCGGCGAGCACGGCGGCCGACTTCGTGCGGCCCGGCCATCTCTTTCCGCTCGTGGCGAAGGAGGGGGGCGTGCTGCGGCGGGCCGGCCACACCGAGGCCGCGGTCGACCTGGCCCGCATGGCGGAGCTCGCGCCGGCCGGCGTGCTCTGCGAGATCCTCGACGACTCCGGCAACCGGGCCGACCGGGAGGCGCTCTTCGCGCTCGCCCGCGAACACCGGCTCGAGATCATCTCCATCGAACAGCTCATCCGTCATCGGCGGCAGCGGGAGAAGCTCGTGCACCGCATCGCCGAGGCCGACCTGCCCACCAAGTGGGGCCGGTTCCGGGTGATCGCCTACGGCGTGAAGTACGAGCCGCAGCAGCCGCTCGTGCTCGTGATGGGACAGCCGGCCGACGTGGCGGCGCCGCTCGTGCGGCTGCACTCGTCGTGCTTCACCGGCGACCTGCTCGACAGCCTGCGGTGCGACTGCGGCGACCAGCTCCACATGGCGCTCGACATGATCGGCCGCGAGGGGGCC
>JBJTSM010000326.1:0-12044 GCA_046076685.1 Planctomycetia bacterium
GTGTGGATCGCGCCGAAGGGGCGCGGGTCGCGGTGCAGCCCGGAGATCGGCACGAGGTCCGCCGTGTAGGCGGCGTCGACCAGGTACCACACGGGCGTGCCGTCGGGCAACGCGGCCAGCACGCGGCGCGTTTCCACGGGCAAGGAGTCGTCGGCGAGGGGCGTCTGCGCGAGCGAGAGGTCGCAGGCATCGCCCGGGTGGACCCGCATGCCCCGGGCCAGCGTGATCCTGCTGCTCGGCACGCTCACGAACGCTTCGCCCGAGCGGGTGCCCGGGCCCGTGAGATCCTGCGACAGGTCGCGGGTCTGCAGCACCCAGCGGAGGCCCACGGTGGTCACGGGTTCGAGCGCGAGCCGGCATTCGGCCCGGCCGGCCGGCTCGAGATCGACGAACTGCTCCCGCTCTCCACCGGGAGCCTCCGCCCGCACGAGCCACCGTCCGGGCGAGACGCCCCGAAGCGTGAACCGGCCGTCATGGTCGGTCCGCGTGACGGCCGGGGCGGGGCCGGCGTCATCCGCGGTGGACGGGTCGAACCAGTCGTCGATGCGGACGAGCGCGTTGGCCGCGGCCGAGCCGTCGGGCCGTTCCACGCGGCCGGAGAGCACCGCCTCCTCGGCGGCCGCGAGCCGCTCGACTGAGTAGCGGCGAACCTGCACGGCGGTGCGCGGCGAGGGGCCGGCGAACCGGACCGTGTCGGTCGTGAGTGTGCAGCCGGGGGCGGTGATCCGCACGGCCAGGTCCGCGCCGGCCTCGCGGGCAAAGGGCACGAACACGAGCCCCTTGGCCTGGATCGCGAACTCGTCGCACGCGCCGGCCAGGCAGTCGGTGCCGGCAAGAAACCGCACGTCGTCGGGCTCGAGGCCCGCCGGCAGGGTGACGGTGGCGACGAGGTAGTTGGCCGGCCGCGAGTCGTCCGCGGCGGCGGGGGCGACGAGCGCCTCGAGCCCCGCGGCGTCGCCGGCCGCGAGCAGTTCCTCGGCCCGCGCGTCATCAAACGCGAACATCCGCGCCGCCACCTCCGCGAGCGCCGCCGGAAGCTCGAGACCGATCGCCCGCCGGGCGTGGACGATCTCCCGGGCCAGCAGTTCCACCGACTTCTCCCCGCCGACGCGGTGGAGCACGCCGCCGGTGAACGGATTGACGAAGAGGAGCGTGGGCCGGTCCTTGACCTCGAGCCGGGCGGCCAGGCCGGCATCCTGCTCCACCCGCACCCGGACCAGATCGGCCAGCGCCGCCTCGATCAGCGGATCCCGGAGCGTCTCCGTCTCCAGCCGGCGGCAGGCCTCGTCGTCGCGGTCGGTGAAGAGCACGACCAGGTGGCGGTGGTCGGCCTGCGCCCGACTGACGGCGGCGGCATAGTCGGGCTGCCACGGCAGCGGCCGGGCTGTCGGCGGTGGCTCGGCGGCGGCGGGCCGGTCCGCGAGCGGCCAGATGGCGGCCACGAGGCCGACGAGGAGGAGGAAGTGGCGGTGGCGGCGAGGCATACGAGCGACTATGGCTGGTGCCGGGAGGGATTGCCAGTGGCGGGAGGGCACGACTGAGTGTCGTTTGCCGGGTGGCTGTGGCGAGGGCACTATTCCGGGGCGGGGCCTGCCTGTGATACTGCCCCGGGCGGAATTCCTCCTTGCCTCGCCTCGGGACCGTATGGAACGCGCGCAGCATCGGTCGCCCTCGCCGCAGCCGCCCGTCCGCCCCCTGTTCCCGTTCATCGACGCGCTCCGCGGCGTGGCGGCGGTCGTGATCCTCGTCCACCACCTCTTCACCTACGTGCCGCGGGCCGACGCGAAGCTGGCGGCCGTGCCGCTCGTGCACGAACTGGTCTGGTGGTACTTTGGCCTCGCGTCCCAGGTGTTCCTCGTGATCAGCGGTTTCGTCGGGGGCGTGTCGCTCGCCCGTGCGCCGCCCACGGCTTCCGGTCTGCCGCGGCTGTTGGTGCTCCGCTACCTGCGGCTGGCGGTGCCGGCGGTGGCGACGCTGCTCGTGGCGTGTGCGCTGGATGGGGTGATGCCGCCGTCATGGGCGGCCTTTCCGCTCTTCGACCACGTGTCGCCGGCGGGCGTGCTTGCGCATCTCCTCTTCCTGCAGGACGTGCTCGGTTACCCAAGCCTGCTGGCGGGCTTCTGGTATCTCTCGATCGACTGGCAGTGTCACGCGCTGTTGGGTCTGCTCGTCGTCGTCGAGCAGGCGATCCGCCGGCGGCTGCCGGGCCTCTCGCCTGCCGCCCGCAGCACCGTGGCCGGCGGCCTGCCGCTCGCGGTGGCCGTCGTATCGGTCTGCTTGTGGAACGGGGACCCGGCGCATGAGCCCTACGCGACCTACTTCTTCGGGATCATGTTTCTCGGGACGTTGGCCGGGCTGGCCGTCGTGGGCCGGCTGCCGCCGGCGTGCTTCTGGATGTTCGTGGCAGTGACCGCCGCCGCCGCCGCCCTGCGGCGACGGCCGCAGCCCGCCGTTGCCATCGTCGCCGCCGTCGCGATCTATCTGGTGGCCCGCCGTCAGCCGCCGGCCACGGCACGGGAGGACTCGCTGCCGGGGCGTCTGGGCCGCATCTCCTACGCGCTCTTCCTCGTGCACTATCCGCTGATCTGGGCGGTGACGAGCCTCGGCCGCGGGCTCGGCGGCGAAGCGGCGGTCACCTCGTGGCCGTGTCTCGTGGCGGCGGTCGCGGCCAGCTTTGCGGGGGCGGTGCTCCTGCACCGACTGGTGGAGATTCCCACGCTCGCCCTGGTGGATCGGTTCAAGCCGGCGCCGCGGCCCGTGGCGACGAGCGGCGGTTGCACCGCCGGCCGGGGGCGGGTCGAATACGGCTCCACGGCCCGCGGCAGGTAGGCTGCCGTGGCCGTTCACGAGACACCCGCGCAGGAGCATCCCCCACCATGGCCAAGAAATCCGTCGCCGGCATCGATCCCCAGGGCAAGACCGTCCTCGTGCGGGTCGACTTCAACGTCCCGCAGGACGACGCCGGGGCGATCACCGACGACCGGCGGATCCGCATGGCCCTGCCGACGATCAGGTCGATTCTCGACCGCGGCGGGCGGGCCGTCCTCATGTCGCACCTGGGGCGGCCCTCCGGCAAGGGGTTCGAGCAGGCGTTTTCCCTGGCCCCGGTGGCACGGCGGCTCGGCGAACTGCTCGGCCGGCCGGTGGCGCTCGCCGCCGACACCGGGGGCCCGGATGCCCACGCCCAGGCGCGGGCACTGCCGGCCGGTGGCGTGCTCGTGCTCGAGAACGTGCGGTTCAACAAGGGGGAGAAGAAGGGGGACGACAAGGCCTACGTCGACGGCCTGGCCACGCTGGCCGACGCCTACGTCAACGACGCCTTCGGCACCTGCCACCGCACCGAGGCGAGCATGCACGCGGTGCCCGTGGCGATGAAGGCCCTCGGCAAGCCCGCCGTGGTCGGGTTTCTCGTCGAGAAGGAGATCCAGTACCTGGCTGACGCGATTCGCCGCCCGAAGCGGCCGTTCGTGGCGATCCTCGGCGGCAAGAAGGTGTCGGACAAGATCGCCGTGATCACGAACCTGCTGTCGATCTGCGACCACGTGCTCATCGGCGGCGCGATGGCCTACACTTTTTCCCTGGCCCAGGGCGGCAGGACCGGAAAGTCGCTGGTCGAGCCCGACAAGCTCGAACTCGCCCGAGACCTGCTCGCCCGCGGGGGCGGCAAGCTCGTGCTCCCGGTCGACACCCACTGCGCCGACGATTTTTCCAGTGCCGCGAACAAGCGGATCGTGAAAGCCGGCGAGATTCCCGACGGCTTCGAAGGGCTCGACATCGGGCCGGAGACGGCGAGGAAGTACGCCGAGATCGTCCGGTCGGCCGGCACCGTCGTGTGGAACGGGCCGATGGGCGTGTTCGAGCTGCCGCCGTTCGACGCGGGCACGAAGGCCGTCGCCGATGCGGTGGCGGCGGCCACCGCATCAGGCGCGGTCACGATCATCGGTGGCGGCGACTCGGCCGCGGCGGTCGAGCAGCTCGGCTACGCCGACCGGGTGAGCCATGTCTCCACCGGCGGCGGGGCGTCGCTGGAGATGCTTGAAGGCAAGGCGTTCGAGACCGTGGCGGTGCTCGACGAGGTGTGAGGAATCACCCGCACCCGATCCCGTCGCTCGCGCTCCGGGCTTGTATGGGAATAGAAGCCCCCGGCGCAAGCCGGGGGATCTGTCTTCACGCCGGGCTCGGGCATCCTGCCCGACCCGGCTGGGCGGGCCTCCGCCCGCCGGTGCTCACCCGGCCCTCCGGGCCTGACCGTGGGGTTGATTCGACCCGCTCCCATGCAAGCCCCCGGCGCAAGCCGGGGGATCGGGATCCGGGCCCTGGCGTCGTCTACAGTCCGGCCGTGGCGGTCGCCGCGGGGTTTTTCCCGTTGCGTTCGGCCGCGAGCCGAGCGGCGACCGCCGTCACGTAGTCACGGTCGGCGGCGGAGAGCGATTCGAGCGGCACGGTCGTGTGCCGGCCACTGGCCTTGAGAATCCGCACCCGGTCGGCATGCAGTTCGACGAGCCAGCCTTGCACATGGCGGGTGCCGGTGTCGTCCGTCCACCGCCGCATCGGCTCGTCGGGAACGGCAAACGCCGCCGCGAACGGATCGGCTTCGGCGTCGGCCGGCTTGTCCTCCGGCTGCTCGGATGCGGCGTCGGCGTCGTCTGCAGTTTCAGGGTCGGCGGAGTCCGCGGAGGCCTCCTCGTCGGCGTCAGCTTGGGCCTCCTCGACCCCCTCTTCCTCGGCCATCTCCTCCGCTTCGTCGGTGGCGTCGGGGTCGGCCTCGGTCTCTGCCTCAGTCGCTGCCTAAGTCTCTTCGGTTTCGTCCGCTGCGGTGTCGGCCTCGTCCGTGTCGTCATCGCTCTCGCCCGCGTCTGCTTCCGAGGCGTCCTCTTCGCTCATCTCCGGCTCTTCGGCGTCGGCCGACTCTTCCCCTGCAGGGCCGTCGGCGTCCCCTTCTTCGTCTCCGTAGAGATCGAACAGATTCGGCTCCTGCGGCGCGCGGGCCGCCGGTTTCGCCTCCGGGCCGCCGGCGAGATCGTCCACGGGGGCTGACTCCACGGGCATCGGCTGCTCCGCCACGGCTGGTGGCGTGTCGGCGGCATCTTCAGCGTCGCCGCTCGGCTCGGCGGTCTTGGCCTGGCTGGCGGCGGCTGCAGGTTCGGCGACGGGTTCGGCGTTGGAGGCAGGGGCGATCATCGTCGGCCCGGCCGGCTGTGCGGGCTTGAGATCGGGCAGCGGCTCGCGGGCGGCGAGGCCCTCGGCCTCCGGCACGGCAGGGGCGGCCTGCTCGATCCGCAGCGGGGCGGCCGGCGCGGGCTGCTCGGCGGCGACGACCGATTCGGCCGCCTTCGCGGGAGCGTCGGCGGGCTTGGGGCCGACCACGAGCGTCGGGCCATGTTTGACGACCGATTCCTCCGCGGCCGCGGCCGCACGCTGCTGCACGGCGACGGGGGCGTCGGCCGGTGCCGCAGCCGCGCCGGTATCCGTGACAGCGAGTTCGACGACCTCGTCGGTGGCTGTGGCGGCGAGGGGTTCTGTGATCACGGTATCACAGACCGCAACAGCCGGATCAGCCGGTTCGCACGGGTGGCAGCACGGTGTCGGGCAGACAGGCCGGCAGGCGACAGGCCGGCAGGCTTGGCGGCGGTGGCGGAGGAACCAGCATGCCTTGGCCGTGTCGACGAAGAGGGTCAGGCACAGCAGGGCCACGATCAGGGAGTGAATCCACCGGCGCACGCGTCACCTCGCACGAGAAAATTCAAGGCAGAAAATCCGGGGCAGATGGGGCCCGGTCGATCGGGCGTCGCCCCGGCGTCTCTATGCTAAGTCCGGGGGAGACGGCCCGCAAACGGCCGCTGCATCGCGGAGCGGGCGGGATGGCTCCGCGCGGCGGTACAACCGGCACAGCCTCTCCGGCCGGCCGCGGGGCCTCCAGAAAAAGCGACAGGCCGCGGCAGAGGGCTCTGCCGCGGCCTGTCTTTGAATCGAACCTGTCGTCCGCCTGCGAACGGGGTAGATCTTTGCGAAACTGATGCGGACCGGGCCGGGCTGCGGCAGCATTGCTGCTGGCGGGCACGTGCCTTTCGAGGATCCGGATCAACGCGTAGGGGTTGGCACCTCCGACGGAACGCGGCAACAGGTCGAATGTCGATGCCTTCAGTTTCGTCCGGCGGACACTCCGTCCTGCAGGCGATTTTTCGCACCGTCATCCAGCCGTCACCGCCATCCCGACCGCATGTGTCAGGAAAAACTCACGAACATCCCATGCTGTTGCCGCAGTTGTGGCAGAGGTAGCAGTTGCCGTTGCGGACCGTGATCGAGCCGCAGTTGTCGCAGGCGGGCGCGTCGATCTGGAACTTGGCAAACTGGGTCTGGCGGTCGGCCGGGCTGGCCGCCGGATCGACGGCCATCTTCAGGCCAGCCCGTTCGAGCAGCGCTGCATTCCGATCCACTCCCGCGGCAGGCTTCGTCGCCGCCACGGCGGTCGCGGCATGGCCGTTGGTGCCCGCCGGATGCTTGCCGCGGCTCGTGCCTGCCTCGCCGTTCGTACGGGCCTTTCCTTGGCCATCGGCCAGCCCGCGCGCCGTCGTGGCGGCGGGCTTGCGCTCTGTTTCCGTGTCGTCCCCTGCGGCGGCCTCCTCGCCGCCGCCGCCACCGTAGCCGCCGGGTCGGTTGGCCTCGCGATAGCCGGCGATGAACTCCGTGCCCATCCAGCGGAAGAGATAGTCGACCAGGCTCTTCGCGACCGGGATGTCTGGATTCTTCGTGTAGCCCCAGGGTTCGAAGCGGGTGTGCGAGAACTTCTTCACGTACACCTCGAGCGGCACGCCGTACTGCAGGCTCATCGACACCGCGGTGCCGAAGGCGTCCATCAGGCCGCCGATCGTGCTGCCCTCCTTGGCCATGGTGATGAAGAGCTCACCCGGCCGGCCGTCGTCGTACAGCCCGACGGTGATGTAGCCCTCGTGGCCGCCCACGTTGAACTTGTGGGTCACGCTCCGCCGCGTGTCGGGCAGCCGCTCCCGCCGCGGCGCCGGCGTCGCCTTTGCCGCCGTCTTGTCGGCCTCGGTGCTCGTGTTGAGCGGCTGACTCTCCTTCGAGCCGTCGCGGTAGATCGCCAGGGCCTTGAGGCCCATCCGCCAGCCCTCCATGTAGGCGCCGGCGATGTCGTTCGGCGTCGTCTCGCGGGGCATGTTCACGGTCTTCGAGATCGCGCCGGAGATGAACGGCTGCGCCGCCGCCATCATCTTGACGTGTGCCTCCCAGGCGATGCTGCGGACGCCGAGCCTCGGCTTGAAGGCGCAGTCGAAGACCGCGAGGTGCTGCTCCTTGAGCCCGGGCGCCCCCTCGATCGTGTCGTTCTTGTCGACGAAGGCGAGGATGGCCTCGATCGCCGGGCCGTCGTAGCCCAGCGTGCGGAGCGCCAGGGGAACCGTCTGGTTGACGATCTTGAGCATGCCGCCGCCGGCCAGTTGCTTGTATTTCACCAGCGCGATGTCGGGCTCGATGCCGGTGGTGTCGCAGTCCATCAGGAAGGAGATCGTGCCGGTCGGCGCCAGCACGGTGGCCTGGGCGTTGCGGTAGCCGTGGCTCCGGCCGCCGGCAAGCACCTCGTCCCAGATCTTCCGCGCCGCGTCGTGCAGATACTTCGGGCAGGAGGCGTCGATCTTGTCGACGGCGCTGCGGTGCATCTGCATGACGTTGAGCATCGGCTCGCGGTTGGCGGCGAAGCCCTCGAACGGTCCCACCGCCGCGGCGAGTTCGGCGCTCGTGCGGTTGGCCGCACCGTGGAGAATCGCGGTGAGCGCGCCGCAGAGGCCCCGGCCGGCGTTGCTGTCGTAGGCGAGGCCGTCGGCCATCAGCAGGCTGCCGAGGTTCGAATAGCCCAGGCCCAGCGGGCGGAACAGGTGGCTGTTGCGGGCGATCCGCGGCGTCGGGTAGCTGGCGTGATCGACGAGGATCTCCTGCGCGACGAAGAAGATCCGGCAGGCCGCGGTGAACCGCTCGACGTCGAACGCCCCGTCGGGCTTGCGGAACTTCATCAGGTTGATGCTGGCGAGGTTGCAGGCCGTGTCGTCGAGGAACATGTATTCGGAGCACGGATTGCTCGCATTGATCCGGCCCGAGTTGGGGCAGGTGTGCCAGCGGTTGATCGTCGTGTCGTACTGCACGCCGGGATCGCCGCACTGCCAGGCGCACTCGCTCATCCGCTTCATGACGTCGCGGGCCTTGAAGCTCGGGCCGGCCTTCGCGGGGTCGGTGACCCACCGGGTGGTCCAGGTGTCGTCGCGGTCGGCGGCCTCCATGAAGTCGTCGGTCAGCCGCACGGAAAGGTTGGCGTTCTGGAAGAGGATCGAGCTGTAGGCCTCGCCGTTGAAGTTGGAGTCGTAACCGCCCTTCTCGATGAGCACGCGGGCCTTGTTCTCCTCCTTCGCCTTGCACTCGATGAATTCCATGATGTCGGGATGCGTGACTTTCAGCGACTGCATCTTGGCGGCGCGGCGGGTCTTGCCGCCGCTCTTCACCACGGCCGCCACCTGGTCGTACACCCGCATGAAGGAGAGCGGGCCCGAGGGCTTGCCGCCACCGGCGAGCTTCTCCCGCTGGCTGCGGAGCGTGGAGAGGTCGGTGCCGGTGCCCGAGCCGAACTTGAAGAGCATGGCCTCGCTGCGGGCGAGTTCCATGATGTCTTCCATGTTGTCCTTCACGCTCTGGATGAAGCAGGCGCTGCCCTGGGGGTATTCGTAGGGATTCTCGGGCATGACGACGTCACGCTTGGCTTCGTCCCACCGCCAGTTGCACGGGGCGCCCTTCACGCCGTACTGGTGGAACAGGCCCACGTTGAACCAGACGGGCGAGTTGAAGGCCCCATGCTGGTGGACGCACAGCCACGACAGGTCGCGGTAGAAGTTCTCGCCGTCCTGGCGGGTCTTGAAGTAGCCGTCCGCGATGCCCCAGTCGGCGATCGTGCGGGCCACGCGGTGCACGAGCTGCTTGACGGAGTGCTCGCGTTCGGGGGTGTGGATCTCCCCGTAGAAATACTTGCTCACCACGACGTTGGTGGCCAGCTGGCTCCAGGCGGCGGGAATCTCGCAGGCCGGCTGCTCGAAGAGCACCTTGCCGTCCTCCCCCTTGATCGCGGCGGTGCGGAGCTCCCACTCGGTGGTGTCGAACGGGCTGTCGACGTCGACCGGGCAGAAGGTGGGGTGGATTTCCAGGGGCGTCAGGCCTTCGGGCCTCCGCGCGGCCGCAGACGAGTGATCGGACGGAAGCTGTCCTGTGGCGGTCGCCGAACCGGCGAGCGTGGCGGAGGCGTCGAATGCGGCCATAAGCGGGGGGCTCCTGACGGGGAAAAAGGCGCGGGACTAAAAGTATACTTCCGTATAGATCTCGTGCCAGCCACTATCGGCTGGCCGTGGTGGTTTTCTCGAGCCCGTCAGCCGACGGGCCGGCCCGGCCTGGCCGGACGGGCAGCGCGACAAAGAGAAAGCAGTTCCTTCTGCATGCTATCGCAAGATGTTGTGGCGAAAACGAAGGTGACCACTTCCTGTGGGCCGGGGCGTGAATGTAGCGTGCGCGGGTGGTGCGTCAAGCCGCTTTTCCGGGCCGACAAAATCGCCCCCAAAAACGCGGTGTTTCCAAGGCCTCGGGCGGCCGCGAGGCACGATAGCGAAATCCACCCAGAGTGGGGGTGGTGGGTGGGCCGCTCGTCCGGACACCCATCGGCGGCGAAAATAGGGGCGGTCGCCGCGGTCGGCGGCCGGCCAGGAAAGTCTTCTGGACCGCCGCCCCGATAGACTTTGACGCCGCCCCCTTTCTCCCCCTCCTTTCCCCCATCCCCTTCCCCCTTCCCGTGCAGGAGATCCAGCGATGAACAACCGCAGCCACGTCCAGCGGTCGCTCGACGGCGTTCGCATCCTCGCCCTCGTCGGCGACGACTACGAGGATTTGGAACTCTGGTATCCCAAGCTGCGGCTGGAGGAGGCCGGGGCCCACGTGACCGTGGCCGGTGCCATGCAGGGCCGCACCTACTCGGGGAAACACGGCTATCCTTGCACGAGCGACGCGGCGATCGGCGACATGGAGGCGGCCGATTTCCAGGGGATCGTGCTGCCCGGCGGCTGGATGCCCGACAAGCTCCGCCGCGACGAGAAGGTGCTCGACCTGGTGCGGGAATTCGCGGCGCACGGCAAGCTGGTGGCGGCGATCTGCCATGGCGGCTGGATTCCGATTTCGGCCGGCGTCTACCGCGGGGTGCGGGTGACCGGCAGCCCCGGCATCAAGGACGACCTCATGAACGCCGGCGCGATCTGGGAGGACACGCCGGTGGTGGTCGACCGCCACTTCGTCTCGAGCCGCAAGCCCGCCGATCTGCCCGCGTTCATGGCGGCGATCGTCGACCAGCTCGCCGCGGCGGCCGTGGCGTAGCCATGGTGGTGGAGCGGGTGCCGCGGGGGTAGGATGAAGGCGTGAACAAGCCGCACGATGGATCGATCGATGCCGTGAGGAGTCTCGTCCGCGGGGCGGGGCTGCGGTGCACGTCGGCCCGGATCGCGGTGCTCGAGCACATGCTCGCCGCGTCGGGGCCGAAGACGCACGCCGAGGTGTCGGAGGCGCTCGATCACCGCGGCTTCGACCGGGCCACGATCTATCGCAATCTCACCGAACTGACGGAGGCGAAACTCGTCACGCGGGTCGACCTCGGCGACCACGTCTGGCGGTTCGAGGTGAAGCGGCACGAGCATGGCAGCGGGCACGGCGGCGATCATCCGCACTTCGTCTGCACCAGCTGTGGCGAGGTGTCGTGCCTGGACGACGTCAACGTGGCGATCACGCCGCGGCCGGGAGCCGAGAAGCCGCCGGCCGAGGGCCATGCCCCGGGCAAGAAATCGGGCCGGAAACCGGCGGGAAAACGGCAGGGCATTCCCGCCGTGACCGAGGTACTCTTGAAGGGCACCTGCGAAAACTGCGAGTGATCGGCGGACGACTTCGGGAAAGGAGCGGCCATGACCCTGCGATTCCCCCTGCCGGCAGTCATGGCAGCCGTCGTCTGGCTGACTGCCCTGCCCCTGACCGCCCTGCCGTTGGCCGCGGCTGCCGAGACGCCGCCACCGGTCAGTTATCACAAGCAGATTCGCCCGCTCTTCCAGTCCCACTGCCAGGGCTGCCATCAGCCCGCCAAGGCGGAGGGCGGATTTGTGATGACCGACGTCGGCCGCATGCAGGCGGCCGGTGACTCTGGTGCCCAGGGCATCGTGCCTGGCAGGCCCGAGGCGAGCTACCTGCTTGCGCAGATCGTGCCCGACGCCGCGGGACAGGCCGAGATGCCCAAGGGGGGCAAGGCCCTCGCGGCCGCCGACATTGACCTCGTGAAGCGGTGGATCGCCGCGGGCGCCCAGGACGACACGCCGGCGAGCGCCGGACAGAGGGTCGATGCCGAGCATCCGCCGGTCTACACGCGGCAGCCGGTCGTGACGTCGCTCGACTTCTCCCCCGACGGCCGGCTGCTCGCGGTCACCGGCTTCCACGAGGTGCTCGTGTTCGATGTCGCGGCGGCCGCGGCCCCTGCTCTCAAGCTCCGGCTCGTGGGCCTCTCCGAGCGGGTCGAGCGGGTGCGGTTCTCCCCCGATGGCACGAAGCTCGCGGTCACGGGCGGCAACCCCGCGCGGATGGGCGAGGTGCAGATCTGGAGCGTCGCCGACGGCGCGCTTCTGCTCTCCCGGCCCGTCTCGTTCGACACCGTCTACGGCGGTTGCTGGTCGCCCGACGGCAAACTCGTCGCCTTCGGCTGCACCGACAACTCGCTGCGGGCGATCGACGCGGCCACCGGGGAACAGGTGCTCTTCCAGGGCGCGCACGAGGACTGGGTGCTCGACACGGTGTTTGCGCCCAAGGGAGACCACGTGATTTCGCTGGGCCGCGACATGAGCGTGAAGCTCACGGAACTTGCCACCCAGCGGTTCGTCGACAACATCACGTCGATCACGCCGGGGGCGCTCCGCGGCGGGCTCATGGCGGTGGATCGGCATCCGGTGCTCGAGCACGTCGTCGCCGCCGGA
>JBJTSM010000327.1:0-11194 GCA_046076685.1 Planctomycetia bacterium
CTGAGATCGAGCGGCTGCTGAGCGCTGCGGCAGCCGTGACGATTGACGCCGCCGCCCCCGCAGCCGCCCGCCCGCGGCTCGGCGCCATCTCCTTCTTGCACCGCTTCGGCTCGGCGCTGAACCACCACGTGCATCTGCACGCGTGTGCAACCGACGGCGTCTTCATGCCGGCTGTTGGCGCGCCGCCGGCGTTCCTTCCGGCCCGGCCGATCACCCAGGCCGATCTGGCCGCACTCACCGAGAAGGTGCGCCGTCGTGTCGTGCGTTGGTTCCGCATGCAGCGGCTCATCGACGCCGATGCGGCCAGCGATATGGTCGCTCGAGAGAACAGCGGGTTCTCGGTGGACGCCAGCGTCCGGATTACACTCATCGACCGCGACGTGCCGAGCTATTTTCAGAGTCTCGAGCACCTGCTGCGATACTGTGCCCGGCCGCCCTTTGCATTGGAGCGACTGTCCGTGATCCGCGGCCCAGCCGGCCAGATCGCTCGCATCCGCTACGTGCTGCCGAGACGCTGGGTCATCATGTGGGCGGCCAACTGGGTCGGACCCAGTCGCAGCCGTAAGTCCACGCGACCGGGAGCGAACGGCGTCGTCGAACTCTCCCCGTTTGAGTTCCTGGACCGGCTCGCCGATCTCGTCCCGCCGCCGCGCAAGCACCGGCACAGGCCAGCCGGAGGCTGGCGTTGGCGGTCTAGCCCAAACTCGGCTTTGGCTCCGACCGCCCGAGGCGGCAGGGGCCATGGATGGCCCTGCTGCCGTGAAACAAGCCAGGGGTGTTTGCACCCAATCACAAGCTCAGGCGGGCCGTGACGGCTCTGGCGATCGGGAACGTCGGCAAGCAACGCGAGGCTGTGACCGGCGGGCATGCGGTCGGTGGGCATGCCGCGAAAGGCTGCTGCGACGCTCGTCAAACGCCCCGCTCGCACGACACGTCTCGGATTGCCTGGGCCAAGCTGATGGCCCGGGTGGGGGAGGAGTTTCCACTTGCGTGCCCCACCTGCGGCGGCGACATCCTATCCCTTGCAACTGCTCGTCACTTATGTACAAGTACATATACTTTGCAAATTCCTATTCCGCGTTATCCGGATTGCCGCCATGGCCACTCCCGCCGCCAAGGCTTGTCGCCTCCTTCGCCGCCAGGCCGTCGCCCGGAGCCGCGAGTTTGAGGCCGTCGGCGTATCGCGAACGATGCTCGCGAAGCTCGTCGAACGGGGCACGGTCAGACGTGTGGCCCGTGGCGTTTACTCGCTACCCGATGCCAGCCCGGAAGTCGGGCACGACCTTGCTCGTGCCGTTCGACAGGTGCCCGGAGGCGTGGTGTGCCTGCTCTCCGCCCTCCGCTTCCACCGGCTCACCACCCAAAACCCGTTTGAGGTGTGGGTGGCTATTCCGCCCAACGCGTGGCGGCCTGTCGGCGGCGGAGCGCCCATCCGGTTTGTCCATGTGGCTCGGCCACACCTGGCCGATGGTGTCGAGCACCATCGCATCGAAGGCACGAAGGTTGCCGTCACCACGCCCGCCAAGACCGTGGCCGACTGCTTCAAGTTTCGCAATCGGATCGGTACAGACGTGGCGATCGAGGCCCTACGGGAATTCGTGCAGCGGCACCCGGGAAAAATCGATTCACTGCTGCGGCATGCGAAAGTCGACCGCGTCGAACGCGTGATCCGCCCCTATCTCGAGAGCGTGGCATGAGCCGCGTCCGCCGCAATCGCGAAAGCCCCGATTCGGTGCGGGCGCGGCTTGCGAGCATCGCCACCGAGCGTCAGGCCGAGTTTCAGACGGTGCTCGCGGAGTTTGCGGCCGAGCGGTTTCTCTATCGGCTGGGAATCTCGGACTGTGCCGACCGGTTCGTGCTCAAGGGAGCAACACTCCTGACGCTCTGGCAGATCGACCGCCGCCGAGCCACATGGGACATCGATCTGCACACGCCCGAGCGGACTACAACCGCGGAAATGGCCGAAGTGATCCGGGGCATTCTCATGATCGCCGCCCCCGATGCGATCCGCTTCGACGTGAAGTCGCTGGATACCCGGGAGATTCGAGTGCGCAACACGCACGGCGGCATATCGATTCGGGTCGATGCGATGCTCGGCACGGCCAGAGTGCCGTTGCAGATCGACATCGGCTTTGGTGACGTCGTGATTCCTCCAGCAAGCTGGACTGCGTTTCCTGCTCTACTCGACCACCCATCGCCCGAATTGCTTGTCTACTCGCGGGAAACCGTCGTTGCAGAGAAGGCGGAGGCGGTCGTGACGCTCGGTGCCACCAATAGCCGCATGAAGGACTTCTACGATCTTTGCGTGCTCGCGTCGACGTTTGATTTCGACGGGCCGATGCTTGCTGAGAGCATCGCGGGGACGTTCCGGCACCGGGGCACGCGCCCGCCAGATGAGCTGCCCCTGGCACTGACGCCGCTTTTCATGGCTGATCCAAGCCGAGCCGTGCAGTGGAAGGCATTTCTGCGACGCAGTCGCCTCGAGGCTCCGCCCGATCCAACTCGTGTCATCGAAATAGTGGAACGCTTCATCTGGCCTCCGCTGACTGCATTTCGTGATGATCGGCCGTTTATCAGCACCTGGTCAGCCGGTGGACCATGGGCGGAGGGTCGAACGGTGTAGGAAGGACAAGCCGGGTTCAACGGGCACACCCGGCATCGTTTTGTGACCGCCCACGTAATCCGTGGAAAGAGACGATTCTCAAGGCGAATGGGGTTGTGAGGCGAAAGCCGGGGCGGCGGCAAATCACATCGCCTACTGAACGGAAGTGCTGGAGATGCAAGGTCGTTAAACCCATAGATGAGTTCATGCGGAGCAAGCGGCAACCCAGCGGCTATGACTACAAGTGCAAGATCTGCAGCCAGCAATTGAACCGTCGTCACTCCTTAAAAAAGACATACGGCATCACCACGCAAGAGTACGCCGAAATGCTGGCCGAGCAAGAGGGCCTCTGCGCTATCTGCCGGCGTCCCGAGTCCGCAAAGAGACGCGGTCGCGTGAAGCCGTTGGCCGTTGATCATTGCCACGACAGCAGTCGCGTCCGTGGCTTATTGTGCCACCGATGCAATGCGGCAATCGGCTTGCTACAAGATGACGTGAACATTCTGCAACAAGCCATCGTGTACCTTACCGAACCCAAACGCGGGGCTTTGGTCATTGATGCCTTGCCAAACCAAGCGATCCAGCGGACTCGCGGCAAAGCCAAGCGAGGTAGATCGTCCAAGGTTGCGAGCCGCTGATCGCCTCCGTCATCCAATGTGACCCGTTTGTCGTTGCTGCTTTGGACTGAAGCGATAGTTTTGGGAGTCCGCCGCTCTTCGCACCCACGGACTACCCGTTGCGGCGAAAACTGTCGCTGACTGTTTCCGCTACCGGGATACGGTTGGCACGGATGTCGCCGTCGAGGCGCTGCGCGACTGCCTCCGCAAGCGGAGGGCGACGCCGGCTGACATCTTCGAGATGGCCAAGGTCGATCGAGTTGCCCGCGTCATGCGGCCCTATCTCGAGGCACTCACATGACGAAGAAGCCCGTGAGCAACATCGGGGCCTCTGTCCGATAGCGGCTTCTCAACCTTCGCGACCAGACTTGCGAGGATGCCCAAGCCCTCTTCACCCAGTTTGCCATCGAGCGATTCCTCTACCGACTATCCCGGTCGTCGCTTGCCGACCAGTTCGTGCTCAAAGGCGCCATGCTCTTTCGGGTGTGGTCCGGGAGCCTGCACCGCCCCACGAAGGACGTCGACCTGTTGGGGTTCGGGGGACCTACGCCCGCCTCGGTCACCTCCATGATCGGCGAGATCATCGCCACCACCGTCGAAGACGATGGAATCACGTTCGACGCTGCCGCGATACGGGCCGAAGAGATCCGCGAGAACGATGACTGCGGCGGCATCCGGGCCACGTTCACCGGCATGCTGGATAAGGCTGTCATCCCGCTCCAGGTAGACGTCGGATTCGGCGACGCGATTACGCCGGCAGCTGAAGACCGCACGTACCCCGTGCTCGTCGGTATGGCGGCCCCGAAGTTGCGGATGTACCCCGTGGAGACCGTGATTGCCGGGAAGCTCGAGGCCGCCGTCAAGCTCGGCATGGTCAACAGTCGGACGAAGGACTTCTACGACCTGCTCGTCATCTTCCGTCAGTATCCGTACGACAGCCGACTCCTACAGCATGCAGTCGGCGAGACATTCGCACGCCGCGGAACACCGCTGCCCCGAACCGCCCGCCAGGGCTTTCGGATGAGTTTGGCAACGATCCGGTGGCGAATCGCTTGTGGCGGGAATTTGTCGCGAGAATGCAGTTGGCTAACGAACCGACCGAATTCACGGAAGTGATCCGCACGATACGTGAACGGCTGTGGCCCACGATTGTGGCGGCACACCGCCCGGCCGGCTGACAACCTCATCAATGCGAAAGCGCATTCGGGCCGCCGCTGTCGATCAGGCACGGGTCACAAATGCGTCGCTGCTCAGCATGCAGAATCGCAGGACAAGACGATCATGCTCGCTGCCAAGGCCATGGGCTACGACTCCCGCCCGATGATCGGCTTCGACCGCCCGAACGACCGCGGCGGGTTTTGCCCTCGGAAAACCCTGGGAAAAGCTGCGGCGTAAGGACCCGGGAATAAGCGCGTTACCCGTTGAAGGAATTTTTCCGCTACAACGCGAAGATGGGATACGCCTCCGCCGCATACCAGTCGGTGATTGGGCACCCCAGATCGTGGCTCTTCCTGACGTGTCCCACGCTGGCGTTCCTGGCTCCCGTCGTCGTCCTGCCCCTCATCTTCATCCGTCTGCTGCGCAGCAGTTACGGAAGATATCTCCCGACTTTCCTGATGCTCCTGCCGCTCTGCCTGGCGGGGAACCTCGTATGGGCTGCCGCCTTCCGCCGAAGCGTCCTGGACTCACGCCGGCTGGGTTCACTGGGCTCGTGAACGTCGACGGCTCTTTGGCCAGCAGCGATGGTCCATGATGCCCCAGATGTCGCGGCAGTTCGCCCGACGCATGGCCTGGACGGCCCGACGCTTGCCGAGGACTTTCGGCAGGCCCATCAGGGCATGCCACTTGGCCGCCACGACCGCGGATCCACAACCACGCAGCGTGAACAATATGAGATCGCAGAACAGCAGGGCGACGTGGCCGGGCAGGAGCACGAGCACAAGCGGAAACGGCATATTCTTCACGAAGCACCAGACGAGGTTGCGGTGGCCGTGGTAGACCGCGAAGTCGCTCCGTGAACCATCCGTGGAGCCACAGCCCACGTGCGACACACCAGCCGCGGCTACCGCCCGAGCGGCATACCCCGCCAGCCGCAGACGGAAGCCCAGGTCCACGTCCTCGAAGTAGCAGAAAAAATCCTCGTCGAAGCCCCCCACCTCAAGGAACGCCTGTCGGCGATAGAGCACCGCAGCGGCACACGCCGAGAAGATCTCCCCGTCTGGCGCGTAGCGGTCACCACAGACCTTTTCATGGCCATCCCGCCAGGCGACGCCGCTGATGTGATAGACGTCGCCCACACCGTCGAGCAGGCCGGGCCGACCGTCGAGCCGCTGCCATGATCCGAAGGAGGCCGCCTCCGGATACCGCCGGGCGGCGGCAAGGAGCTTCGTCAGCCAGCACCGATCCGGGAATGCGTCAGGATTGAGCAGGGCCACGAATTCGGTCGTGCAGTTCGCGACGGCGCGATTGTTGGCCGCCGCGAATCCGATGTTGACGGAGGTATCGATCTGCTCCAACCGCGTCACCAATCTTCCATCCCGCGTCACCCACTTCCGGGCGGCGACTGCCGACCCGTCGGTGCTGCAGTTGTCGATCAGCACGATCCGTTCAGGCGGAGTGTCCTGTTCCGCCAGGCACGACAGGCACCGCAGCAGACGCTCACCGGCATTGAAGTTGACGATGATGACCGTCACCGGTGCTGAAGGGCTTGCCGACATCGATACTCCCGGAAAGGGATACGTTTTTCGCTATCCTACCCTCCAACAAAACGCCATCCACCGTTCAGCCAAGACGATCAAGGCCACGCGAAACGCCTTCGACCTCTCCGCAGGAGGATCCCAGGGTCCGCGACCGGTGTGGCAATCATTCCTGGAGCGCATTCGGCTTACGTGGAGCGGTAGCCTCGATGCCTGAGGCAGTTTTGGCATTCTGTTTCCGTGAAGCATTCGATGCCTCCCTTGGTTTGCTCCACCCCCCAGATTCTCGCTCTGGGGGTGGCGCTGTTGAAGGGGGGCAGGTCGGCTACACCGTCTACCGACACTGATCCCAGCCGGTCGGTGAATTCACCGCTGATCTCGAGCGTGGTGACCTCAGGCGGGCTGAATCCCCGTCGGACCGCTCTTTCACTATCGCCCTCCCCGCATGCCCGTGATCTCGATGCCGACCACCTCGTCCGGCTGCAGGGTCATGACCACGCGGCGCTCGCCGGCGCCGTGGGCCGTCTCGATGAGAGGCTTTTCGCATGCCAACCGGGCCTGCTCCGCGCCCGGCCCGCGCAGGGTCAGCTCGACTTCCACCGGCTTTCCGCTGCTTGTCGGCCACGAGCTTTCCATCACCACCACGTACAGTCCGCCGTCGGCCCGCCGGAAAGCCAGTGCCGTCCCCGGCGCGCTGACCCGCACCAGCGGATCGGCCACCGCCAGCATGGCACGCCGCAACGCCTGCTGGATGAGCGGGCTGAGCACCTCGCCCTCGAGATTCAGGTCGCCGGGCCCGTGCAGCCGGCGCGACACGTCGGTCGCCCCCGCCGCGAAGAAGACGGCGCCGGGTCTGCCGGCCGGCCGGTGGACGGTCAGCATCGGCGCCACCCGCCGGTCCGCGCCGTCCACGGCCGACAGCACTTCCTTCGCGCCCGCCAGTTCGTATCCGGCCGTGCCGTCATGCGCCACCCACTCCGTCAGTGCGTGCTCGTCGAGCCCCGCCAAGAGCGTGTCGCCCTCCGCCCGCTGCACGCCGCGGATCGCGACGCCCGCCCGCAGTTTCCGCACACCGAACAGGTCCTCCAGCCCCGTCGCGTCGTCGAAACAGACGAGCGCCATGCCGGCGTCATACTGCCCGCGGATCGCCGCCACCTGCTCCTTTGTCGCGCCCCGCATCGGCGGCAGCACCAGCATGTCCGACCGCTGCCGGTCCAGTGTGCCGATGTCCGCGATGTCGAGAAAGAATCCGCCCGCCAGACCAGCCAGTCGCGACTGCAGATAGGCATACGCCGGCGCCTCCGCCGCGGCGTTGTTCGCCACGCCGCGCTGCCACGAGGAATCCAGGTCGGCCGCCGCCCACGAACTCACGAACGCCGGACACCGTGCCGGCTCGAGGTTCGTCACGTCCTCCGACACGCGCAGCCCGTCGATCATCCCGAACAGCATCTGCCGCGTCCAGTTGCCGAGCGTCGGCTGGATGTGCGTGTGCCCGGCGGGCTGGCAGGCCCGGCCGTAGAAGTACCAGGGGCCGAGCCGCAATTCGGTCACGTGATGGGCGATGAAGTTGCGGCTCGGATAGCCCAGCCCGTGCGGCGGCCGCCCTGCGGCCGTGCGGTTGTCGATCACGTAGCCGCCGGCGCCGTAGATCTCCCAGCCGCACCCGGCCGTGGGCAGACCCATCTTCGTCAGGGCGATCGAGGGCGTGTAGCTGGCGTGCTCCCGGCCGAAATCGTGCGGATAGGTCTCCATGGTGTACACGTCCACGAGGCGCTTGCCCGGCGCCGCCTGCCGGGCGTCGAACCCGTAGTAGCGGCCGCCGTAGAGGTTGCCGTAGTGATAGGTGTTGATGAGCGGCGGCCCGTAGCTGCGAAACTCGTTGCCGCCCGCATGCTGCTCCCAGATCGTGCGTCTTGCGGCGTCGTTGGCCGTATGCACCTGGCACCAGTGGTCGATCCACGCCTGGAAGTGTCCTTTCAGGATCGTCCGCTGCCGGTCTTCGTTGGTCGCCTTCGAATCGCGCAGCACGGCGTCGCCCGGCTTTTCGCGATACGCGTTGGATGCCACGAAGGCCTGCACGGCCCGCTCGCTGAAGGCGCTCGTCGCCCACAGGCGATATCCCCCGTCGAACGCCTCCTCCGCCTTGGGAATCGTCACGCCCGGCGGCGGGCCGATGACCCGCATGTTGAAGACCCCCAGCTGCTCCTTCCACGCCTCGTTCCGAGCCCCGCTGTCGGAGACATAGTGGCCGGCGTCTTTGCGTGTCCAGTGCGACGGGTAGAACTGCCCCGCGATCCACGGCAGGCCGGAGGCCCGTGCCGCGGTGTTGCCGGGTTCCCGCTTCGCCGGCACGATGCTGAACGCCCGCTGCATCTCGAGCCCGCCGGCCTCCAGGTCGAGCCAGTAGACGCCCGGCAGCCGCCGGCCGAGGTCCAGATCGGCACTGACCTTCTCGCGGCCGATGCCGCGCAGCGTCTGGGCCTGTTCATCGGCGGCGGGCGCAAGGGTTCCCTCCCCTTCGCCACCCGCGACCGGCCGGCGCAGCGCATCCAGCAGCCGCCAGCGGAATCCGACGGGGACGGGCGTCCGCGGACCGGCCGCGACCGCCACCGTGAAGCGGGTCGGATCGCCCTCGAGGAAGCACAGGTTTTCGTCGAACCGCCTGGCGAAATCGGGGTCGATCGGGCCTGGCAGCCGGGCCAAGAGCCCCGTGGGCTCGGGGTTGCGCACCAAGAGCGTGCGATCGCCGACACCCAGCGGATCGCCGACGTACAGCAGCGTGCCGCTCCGGTTATAAATCGCCTCGATCGGCCCGGCCGGTTCCATGTGATCGCCGTCCAGGTGGTAATCCCAGCCGGCCACGACGATGAAGTCGTCCGGCAGGTCGGTCATGAAGCACGGCGCGGATCGCTGCGGGCCGGTGCCGTCGGCCGCCGGCTGGGAACGCAGCGCCGCGCCGTAGTGTGGTGGGTTCTCATACCTGGTCATCAGCCGCAGGAGTTGGGCCGAACCGCCGCCGTGCCCCGGCCGCATGCCGCCCAGGATGCCGTTGAAGATGCGGTCCTCGACCAGCGGATCGCCGTTCGCCCGCTCCACCCGCACGTACGGCGAGAGCAGGGCCATGTCCCGTTCGAACCGCTTGGGATCCTCTGCCGTCAGCGCCGGGAAGTTGATGCCGGCATCGACGCGATAGACGCGGCCACCGGCGGCGCCGCTGCGCACGGCTTCCAGACCGGTGTCCAAGACCTCGAGGATCCGGATGTTGTGCTTGATCTGGACGGAGACGGACTGCACCCACTGCGGCACCTCGAATTCCTTCTGATAGACGGTCCGGAACGGCTTGACCGCGTCGGGCGTCTGCAGCCGGACGTCGTCGAAGGACAGCGGCCCCACCTCCTTCTTCACCCAGGTCTCGAGCGACGCGCCGAGGGCGATGTTGCCCGGCTCGGCCAGCCGGGCCGTGGCGTTCGTGTCGTTGAAGGAGAGCAGTTCCTCGTCGCCGCGGCTGAAGACGATGGTGTTGCCACGCATGCTCAACCGAAAGCGGAGCGGGGCGGTCACCGGCAGGCGGACATCCGGTACCTTCGGCTGGGCCAGCATGCGGCGGACCGGCGGAGCCACCGTCGTATCCCACGCCTCCAGATCCAGCCGGTTCAAAGACTCGCCCATCCAGTGCACGATCCGGTAGCCCCGCCTGCCTTCCACATCGGTGCGGAAGTCGACGATCATGATCGGCGCCTGCGCGGCCCGCGGATGCGGCTCGACGGTGAACGCCAGATCGAAGTCCCTGACCTTCGGCGCCAGCAGCAGATGCCGGTTGCCGATGCTCACGGCATAGCGGCCGCCGATCACCTCGCCGAAGTCGGCAGGCAGGGCGTGCCGTTCGACGATGGACGACGGATGTTCGCCGTCCTTGTAGGCGTCGAAGTTCTCGTCGTAAACCGTCGTCATCGCATCGGGCGGCTGCCCGAGACACGGCCCCGCCGTGGCGACCATCATCGACGCCCATGCCGCGATGCATGCCGTGGCTCGCATGCTGTTTCTCCTTTGGTTGTCGCTCGGAAAAGGACAGGCCGGTCAACGGAACTTTCGCAGACGTCTGACTGGAGAATATCCTACTTTGAAGAGCCGGTAGAACGCGGCGACGAGGCTCTCGACGTCTACGAGGAGGCGTCGGCCGCCTGCACCGCGGGGCGAGCCGCCCGTTTCAGTACCGCCAGCCAACACCCGCGTTGGAAAAGAAGTGGGGTGTCGTGTCGTTGAGCCCCCAGCCGAACCGCAGGCCGATCTCCAAGTCGTCGGTCGCCAGCACGTGGCCGCCGAAGCTCGCATATTGGATGTTGAGCGGAATCTCCTTTCCCGACGAGAAGATCCCGAAGTATTCGGCGTGCACGTTCCAGCGTTCACCGACGGGCACTTTCACCACGCTCGAAGGCGCCCACTGGTTGAAGGCGTCCGCCTCCTCGAAGCCGGTGCCATACCGCATTGCCGAGGTCCACTCCCAGCCGTTCGCGAATTTCCAGCCGGCCGATTCGCCCACGACCAGCGTCGATTGGCTCGACGGCCCGGAGACCGGCGTGTAGCCCTGGATCACCAGGGCCGACCGCGGCAGCCAGCCCTGCTGGTCGCTGGTCTCGACCTTGGCCCCATACAGGACGCGGCTCTCCTCCTCGGTCTGGATGTCCTCACCACCGAACTCGCTACCCGACACCGTCCCTGGGCCGCCGGCCTCGTAGTTGAAGCCGAGGCGGGCCTCCACCTTCTCCCCGATGCCCCGCCGCAGCAACACCTCGGGAAAGCTGTGGGCTTCCGGTCCGAGGCGGTTGTCGATGAACGAGTACGACGCCTCGAGGATCGACGTCTCGCGTCCGGCCGTCGTGGGTGCGAAGGTGAACGAATCGCGGTCGGTCTTGAGCTCCTCGCGGCCCGGCGGCTGCCGCTGGGCATGGACTTTGCTCATGCCTTTGATGGCCACGAACGCGACGATGACCCACACAAGCAGCCGACCAAGCCGCGGCACGGCCATGACGATCCCCTTCCGCATGATCAAGCGAATCGGCACGACCCGCTCGACCCCTTGAACACGCAGCCATGTGTCTGAAAGTGCACAGATGCTGGGCAAGGTATGGCCGTTCACGAACACGATGACATTCGCCGGCAACCGGCGACACCGTGCGTTACTTACGAGGCGGCCAGCCGGCGCTCGACACACTCCGCCAGCAGACGGCGGAGTGTGTTGAGCCGGTTGTAGAGCGTCTGCGGCGCGCGGTCGACGGCCC
>JBJTSM010000328.1:0-3009 GCA_046076685.1 Planctomycetia bacterium
GGAAGGACGAGTTTCTTCACCATGCGCGCAGCATAGAGCGCTCGATACCGATGCGCAAGCGCCATTTTGGCAGGCTCGCTTTTTCAGGCGTTCACCCGCTGGTATCGCTTCCAGCGATGGGCCGTCTCCAGCCGCACACCGCCGAGGATCATCGCGAGCTGCGTGGAATCGATCCGCACTCGCTCCTCGCCTGTCCGCCTCGGCACCGTCTCGAACGTCCCCTCCTCCAGCCGCTTGTACCAGAGCACGAAGCCGTCGCCGTCCCACCACAGCGCATTGATCCCATCCCGTCGCTTGTTCACGAACAGGAACAGGCTGCCGTCCGCGGGATCGCCGCCGAAGTTGCCGCGGATGATTCCCGACAGCCCGTCAAAGCTCTTCCGCATGTCGGTGGCACCGGAATGAAGATAGATCGTCGGCGGTGGGGCGATGCTCAGCACGGCTGCGGCTCCGCAGACATGGCCACGATCGCGGCCTGAACGAGGTCCGGCCGGTCGCCGGGGATCTCCATCGCGCCGCCTGCGGCGAACCGAAGCACGACGGCCCGCTGGGGCAACAGATCCACCGGCTGGAAGGTTGGTGCCGCGGGCCTTGCACGCCGTTCAGGCTGCTGCCGACCAAGCCGTCGACGCCAGTAGTGGAAGGCCGCGATCGATACGCCCTCTCGACCGCAGAACCTGGATACAGTCGTGCCCGCTGTCGTAAACCGCTGCAGCCGTCGCTTCCATGCCGCGGCCTTCCGCGGGTCTGCCAGTCGAGCCATGAATCGCCTCCTTGAAAATGGGTTGAAGAGTGTCAACCCGCGAGGCTATCAGGGCGGTCAAGGCTGGTTGTGGTGAGCGCTCACCCTCGTGGATCCAAGCGAGGTGAGGGCCGACAACCGGCTGCTCACGCTTCGCCTTGCGGCGATACCCAGGCGGTTCGGCGTACGCGAGCATCTTCACCAGCGTCCGCCAGTTGATGCCGTACTCCTGGCACGCGGCGCGCTTCGACAACTCGCCGGTCAGCACTCGGCGGCGAACCTCGGTCCACTTCTCCATGTCTGCATACACTCCTCGTGCCTCGCTCTCGGTAGGGGGGAATCGCGGCTTCGCCGCGATTGTCCTGACCGACACCGCTGCACAGTTGTGCGCTGCATTTTTCGACCGGCCGGGCTACCCCGCCCCGCGCTGCACTTTTCGACCGGCGTTCACACCTCGGGCTTCTCAGCACGGCGGCATGCCTCTCAGTGCGTCCCAGCAGGCCAAAGGCCGACGTACCGTCGCCATCGCCGTGCCGAACAGGACTGGCTGCGTCCCCTTTACTTCGCAACGCTGCTGAGCGCGAAATCCGCTTTATTCGCGCCGGGGTTCACGGTGACGACGAGCGTCGACCGCGTGTTGTAGTGATCCGGCACGAACTGCTCGGAGAGTTTGAGCGGCTGGCCGTTCGGGTCAAACGTGTTCGGCACGGTCCGGCCCGTCTTTCGCAGCGCGGTGATCTCGACCTTGTAGCGGCCGCCCACGACCGGCCCCTTTTGTGCGGGCACCCGATACCGGCCGTCCTCGATGCCCGCGCCGGTGGCCGGGCCCTGGGTGCCCTCGACAGGCGTGAAGATGATCGTGCCGCTCGCCACAGGCTGGCCGTCGTAGGAGACGTCGCCGCCGATGCTCACCTGGCCGGTGGTGCGGCCGCAGCCCGCAGCAAAGCCGACGAACACGGCCAGCCCACCCCACAGCATCGTCCCACGCCGAAGGCTAGTTGGCATTCGCATCGGCCGTCTCCCCTCCGTTGATGCTGCCGAGCGCCCGCCAGACGGCCTGATCGACGTTGTTGCTGAAAAAGAGCACGGATCCGTCGGCCATCCCTGCATTGACTCCGCCCGAATGTTTGCTCCGGGCTGCGTAGATCAGGTTTCCCCATCCAGTGGCGGCACCGTCGCACGGAGCGAGTGACGACGTCACGCACAGGTTGTAGGGATTGCCGGCGGCTGCACTCCATATCGCATCCGGCACGTTCGAATTCGGTGCCCGCGCATGCGAATACTGGGCTCCCCACTCATTCCACCATATGCCTCGGTGATCGGCCGAGCCATTCGGCCCCGAGACGGATTCCGACACTGCGACGGTCTTCGAGATGCCATCGGTGACGTTTCTCATCCGCCGCACCACGTTGTAATTGAAGAGCGAACGCAGGTCTGACGTGCTCTTCGACCCATCGTACGTGTAGTCTGCATCCTTCGACACCATGCCGGCATCGGGGCTGAAGCAGCCGACATAATTGGATCGCGGACCGGTTGCCCACGGGTTTACCATGGTGGTGCCCAGGGCGGTGTCGGAGGGGCAGGTGTAGCCCGCGACGGCCCTCAGATTCGCGATCGTATAGCTCGCCGAGGAGTTCGGCGTAAGGGTAAGGGTTGGCGCGAGGCTCCTGAAGAGGCCCGCCTCCTCGACGAAGGGAAGCAGCTGCGTCATCCAACTCACTCGTCGGGGGGAATTCCCTGCCCCATCGGACGGCATGACCAAGCCAATCGGGAACTGCCCTCTGCCGTCGTGAAACACGTTCAACGCCAGCGCGATCTGCTTGAGGTTGTTGGAGCACACGCTGCGGCGGGCACTCTCGCGGGCCACCTGCACCGCCGGCAGCAGCAGGCCGACGAGCGTGCCGATGATGGCGATCACCACCAAAAGCTCGACGAGGGTAAATCCCTGATGCTGACGGTGAATCGGCCGGCGACGCGCCATGATCATGAACCTCCCTTGAGTGAAAGCCTGGCCGCACGAGCGACCCGCATTCCCGCGGACCAAACTTCGAGGAAGTCTACATACCCCCCCCTCCCCCCATCAACGTTTCGCTGTGAAAAAAGGGACATTCTGCTTTTTCATCATCACCGCGGGCAGGTACCAAAACCCGCCCGCAGAAAAAGCAGAATGTCCCTTTTTTCGCCGCCGATCCCGGCGCTCGCGCTTCGGGCTTTTATTCCCCAATAAAAGCCCCCGGCGCAAGCCGGGGGATGACGTCCCCTTCTCT
>JBJTSM010000329.1:0-4709 GCA_046076685.1 Planctomycetia bacterium
GGGGACCTCCGTAGCCTTCCAGTCCTCGGTCGATCGCAGCAGGTACGCCGTGGCGTCGGAGGCCGGATCGCTCACTTTTCCGTCCGGCAGCGTGACGGGCTCGAGCAGGACGTTCGGCATGAGCGTCCGCGGATGGTACCGGGCGGGCTCCCGCAGCCAGCTGTACAGCCAGGCGGCCCCACGCGGATTGGAGGCCACTTTCGCGCCGATACGGGACAGGTTAGGACCGTGGGTGCTGGTCGCCTCGGGGAAGTCGGCGTGCTGATGGCACGCCAGGCAGCCCCGCACCTGGAATACCTTCTTTCCCCGCTCGATGTCGGGCAGCGCGGTGATGCCTTCATGCGGCTTCACATATTCGAACGGCTGACTCGACCGCTGCAGGTAGGAGATCATCGAGCGAATTTCGAGCGGCTCGTACCGCATCGACTCCTCGAGCCCCTTGCCCTCGAGGTGCTCCCAGAGGCCGAAGAACCGCGGCATCTTCGTGGACGGGCGGAAGTCCTGGGGATTCCGCAGCCAGGAGTAAAGCCAGTCGAACCCGACCTTGCTGGCCACGTGACGCAGCGACGGGCCGACCTTCGGCAGCGTGCCCGGCGTCTCGGGGTCCTTGAGCAGCACCGCGAGCGAGTGGCTGCGGGAGGAGAGCTTCGCGTCGTCGCCCGCCGCCGCATCCCGCTCGATGAATTCGCGCAGGCGATCGCGCGACTGGCGACCATCCGGGCTCGAGCGAACCTCTTCGACCCAGCGGCCGACCGTGGGCCCGAGCGCCGCGAGCCCCGCGTCCGACGACAGGGCCTCCGCCACCTCGTGATAGTTGGGAGCCAGCCGCATGTCGGGACCGATCCGCTTGTCGGGGCCGGACCAGCCGTTGATCTCATGGCAGCCGTAGCAGCCGTACTGGCGGATGAGGTGATAGCCCTCGACGAGCTTCGGCGCCGGCGGCTCCGGGAACCGCTCGCTCGGCTCGAGATCCACCACCTGGTGATGGCACTTCAGGCAGCTCGATTGCTCGAACCGCTGCGGCAGCATCGGGAAGATCCAGTGGTGGTTGTTGAACCAGCCATGCTCGTCGTGCCATTCGTGCGCCTGCTTCGGCGTGTTGGGGGTGTGCGACGACCACTTGAAACTGGTGGCGCTGCCCTGCCCCTGGTGGCACGACGTGCAGCCGAACGTCTGCATGGGATGCGGGCTCGTGGACCCCACGAACAGGTCGAGCCGGGGATGGGTGGAATAAGGCTGCGGCACGCCGCGACGCACGGTCACTTCGAGCGGCTTTCCCCACTGCGGCGATTCGATCAGGGATGTCGTCGCGACCTTCCGGGCCAGCGTCTTTCCGCCGCCGATGTCGACGATCACGTCGCCGACAAGGAGCCCGGCGTTCGCCGCCGGCGACTCCGGCAGCACCACGCTCACCGTGGGATCATCTGCGTGGAAAAGACCCTGCGGCGCAAGCTGGAGACCGTAGATCTCCTCCAGTTGGCCGTTGCCGTCGCCCTCCACGCCGGTCCGTTCCGGCGGCTTGCCGGGCGTGGGAAGGGAGAGACGGACGGTCTCTTCCTGCCGATACGCGGGCTCGGTGGGAGCGCCGGGAACGGACTTGTCCATGCCCTTGTGGCAGGTGATGCAGCGGTCGAACCGCGCGACATCGCGAAAGTTGTTGTTGATCGTGAGCTGTGGCAGCCAGATCTGGTCGATCCGGAGCGGCCCGTTGAAGGCGTCGAGCACCGGCAGTTCCAGCAGGCTCTTGCCAGCGTTTGGGGCCCGATCCTTGAGGGCCTTGGTGAGCTGGTTCAGCTTCGACCGGTGATCGGCCAGGGTCTTGGCAGCGGCGTCCTCGTCGGCGGTCAGCCTGCGGAGCGTGGCTTCGAGCGCCTTGCGATGGGTGTTGGCCGTCTGAAAGTCGAGCGTCGCCGTGCCGACCTCGCTCCGCTTGGCGTCGGCGAGCGCGAGCAGCGCCGCCTGCTTTTCGTTCGAGGCATCCTCGGCGACCGCCAACTCGTAATCGGCCCGGTTCTTGTCGAGTTCGGCCTTGCGAAGCTTCAATTGGCCGGCCAGCAGGTCCTCGCGGAACTTGGCACGCTGGACGATGTCGCGGAGGCGGGCGAGCAGGTCGCCCCGGAGCACCAGCCGCTGACCGGCGTCGGACTGCGTCTTCAACTGGTCGATGTCGAGTTGCACCCGGTCCGCCGCCTCGGCATCGGCAGGCACGGAACGCACCTGCGTCAAGAACGCCTCCGTCAGCGTCGGGTCGAGGTCGGCGCGGCGAACCTCAGCCAGGGCGGCTTCCAGTTGCTGCGCCTTCTCGGCGAACGATCGCGATTCCTGCTCGTCGACGCGTGCGGCGGCCGACCAGGTCTCGAGCGCCCGGAACTCACGCTGGTATTTCTTCCACGGCCGATTGTGGTCGGAGACCAGCATCAGGATCGTGGCCAGCAGCAGGAGGATCGCCACCACGCCGAACACGACGTGCAGGATTTTGAGGTTCCGCCAGGTTTGTTCTGTTGCAGGCATCTGTATTCGAGCGGGTGTGTGAGAGCGTCGAGATCGTGGATTCGAAGAAGCGTTGCCAGCACAACAAGCCGGGCACGAAGCCGAAGCCCGGCGCTAAAAGTTCAGTGAAAACTCCGGGATGCTCACGAGGTACTTCAGGTTGAGCGTCCAGCGCAGGATCATCTTCAGCGGCAGCGTGAGCATGAGCAGCATCAGGTTGGACATGATCATGTAGCGAACCAGTCCCATCTTCGCGAAGAAGGGACGGAACACCGTCACCGCCAGCAGCGGCGGCAGCAGCAGCAGGTAGGCGCCCAGCAGGAGCAGGCCCGGGGCCTCGCGCAACAGGATGGTGCCCACCTGAACGAGCGTGCCCGCACCCTGCGGAGCCCGCGGCAGCGGCCGGTCGAGCAGGTTCACCCAGAACATCTGTGGCAGGTCCACGTTGTTGAGCACCTCGACCTTGTACGGCGTCCAGTACTCGAAGGGACCGAAGAAGTTCCAGTTCGGGCCGCGGAGGAACGTGCCCAGGATGATCAGCGTGATCCAGAGCTCGAAAAAGCCGAATTGGTAGACCAAGTAGCTGAATTTCCGCTCCTCGATCGAGTAGTAGCCGTTGCCCTTCTTGTTGAAGTCCAGGTACGGCATCGCCATCAGGCCAAACACGACCAGGCTCGGCAGCACGACGCCGGCATACCAGGGATCGAAGTAGACGAGCATCTCCTGCAGCCCGAGGAAGTACCACGGTGCCTTGGACGGATTGGGCGTCTTGACGCTCGACGCGGGCTCCTCGAGCGGGGCCTGCAGAAAGATCGCCCACACGAGCAAGAAGGCCGAGACGGCCACCATGCAGATCAGCTCGGTGTAGACGAGGTCGGGCCAGACGAGCACCTTTTCATCGTCGAGCTTCTCCAGGGGCGGCAGCCCCTGCTTGATCCGCTCGTCGTTGACCACGGCCTTGCTTGTGGCCAGCCAGGTGAAGAAGGCGAGCAGGAACACGAGCCCCACGATCGGGACGTTGTCGGGCTTCATGACGATCGAGGCGAAGTTCTCGTCGGCCATCGACAGGCCCATCAGCACGAGCAGCAGGTTCAGGATCGACCATGCCACCATCGGCTTGACGAAGAACTTGCGGAACACGAACAGCACCGTGAACAGCAGCGTCGTGCCCAGGGTGTAGAGCACCGGCCCGGACAGCTTGTTGACGAGCATCCGGATCGACAGCGGCAGCGACGGCACGAGCGAGGCGGAGCCTGAGAGCGCCAGGCTCGCGAGAATCATCATCACGCCGGCCACGACGGACCAGACGATGGCCCAGCCGGGCTGGTTCTTCCGCCGCCACAGGATGAGCGCCGCCACGGCGTTGATCACCGCGATGAACGTGTAGTATCCGCCGAGAAATCCGGCGACGTCCTTCAGAAAAAAACCGTTTGAGTGCATGTGAATCGACTTACAGCGGGCCGCTGATGCCGCCGTCCTTTCGCACGCGCCAGAAATGGATCGCCAGCAGCAAGGCAACGGCCAAGGGGATGGCGATGCAGTGCAGCACGTAAAACCGATTGAGCGTCTCCTCGCCGACGAACCTGGCCCCGAGCAGGCCGAAGCGGGCGTCGGAGCCGTCGGTGATCATGTCGATGCCGCCGATCGTCAGCAGCTGCTGCCCAGGGCCCTCGTAGCCGAGGATCGGCGTGGCGCGGGCCATGTTCGAGCCCACGGTGATGGCCCAGATGGCGAGCTGATCCCACGGCAGCAGGTAGCCGGTGAAGGAGAGCAGGAGCGTGAGCAGGAGCAGAATCACGCCGACGACCCAGTTGAATTCACGTGGCGGCTTGTAGCTGCCCGTCAGGAACACGCGATACATGTGGAGCCAGGTGGTGATCACCATGGCATGCGCCCCCCAGCGGTGGAGTTCGCGAAGGATGCCCAGGCTCGTCACGTCGCGGAGCGCGAGGATGTCGTTGTAGGCCCACTCGAGGGTCGGCCGGTAATAGAACATCAGGAGCACGCCCGTGACCGTCTCGACCAGGAACAGGAAGAAGGTCACCCCGCCCATGCACCAGGTGAAAGAGAGGGCGATGCCCTGCTTCTTGATCGACACGGGATGGAGGTGAAGGAAGAAGTTGGTGAGCATCACCACGATCCGATTCCGCCGGTCGAGCGGCATGGGATGGCGGAAGATGCTCTTCCAGATCTGGGAGTTGCGGATGGTTTCGCCGATG
>JBJTSM010000330.1:0-4799 GCA_046076685.1 Planctomycetia bacterium
CGCTGTCTTTGAACTGATGATGGAGCCCAATAACTGGGGCGAGTTGATGTTCAAATGAGCCGGATAAACGATGGGCGAACACCGTGAACAACACGGCAGTGGGACGGCACCAACGACATGGGCAAGCCCGCGCCGGCCGGCGGTCACCCCGAGGCAGAGCCTCGCACGATCTCCCGAATCGTTTCCAGGGTCATCATAAGGGTCATCGGCCGCAACGGCGATTCGACAAAGCCCCGGGAGAGGTAGAACCGGCGCGCAGGCTCGGAAAGAGCATGAACGAGCAGGGCGAAGACGCCCGCCTCCGCGGAGACGGCGAGCGATCGCAGGAGGGCGTCCCGCAGCAACGCCTGCCCGATCCCTTGATTGTGCCACTGCCGATCGACGGCCATCCGGCCAAGGAGCAGGACGGGCAACGAGTTCGGAGTCTGCCGTCGCATGGCTCGAGGAGCGGCGGTTCGCTCGATCATCCCGGCCGACAGCGTGTAGTAGCCGATCACCTTTCCGCCCTCGGCCACGACGAAGCACCGCGAGGCTCCGGTGGCCTGATTTTTCAGGCTGCGCTTCCGGAGCCAGTCATTGAGCGACGGCTCCCCGCAGTCGAAGCCCGCCAGGTCGTGTTCCGGTAGGATCGGCACAGGCGGCGAGAGTCGCGGACGATTCATCGGCTCGTGTCACCGCTCCCAGGGCGGTTTGGTCTCGATGAGTCGGCGGAGTTTGGCTGTCGCGGGGAGCGGCTTGTCGAGAAGGCCTTGGAATGTCGCGAAGGTCTTGGCGTCAACCAGGAAAAAACACTGGTCGAGGAGCACATCCTCCGCCTCTCGGCAGGCGGCATCGAGCATGAATTCGGAGCGGCTCCGTCCGAGTCGTTCCGCCGCCTGATCGATGAGGTCCCGCTGCCGCTTCTGGGCCCGGATATTGATCGACACATCGAGCCGTGCAGATTTCATGCTTCTTTCCCTGTGTGCGAAATACTACACAGAAGCGTGTTGTGTTTGCAATACAGCACCCCGGCCGAGGGCCGCTATCTGTCGGTTTGGGATTCGAATCGCCCCTGGTGCAGGACCGCCTGCCACGCAGCATCCGCGACAAGTCGTGTGTCCGTTCGTTTTCCGTCTGGTCTTGCGGGGCGGCCCGCCTGAAAAAGCGACGGCCGGGGGGCGTGCCGCCCCCCGGCCGTGGAGTCGATGTGGCTTCGGAAAACGATCAGGCCTGCGCCGGCTTCTTGAGGAAGCTGACGATGAGCGGCAACAGGGCGCCGACCAGGGCCGAGAGGCCGCCGGTGCCGGCGAGGCTCTCGCTGCCGCCGAGGAGCGTGCCGAGGGCAGGCACGAGCATCGGCAGAATCTTGCCGCCGAGGCCGCCGCCGGCGACGCCGAGCACGGTGTTGAGGAGCGGGCCGAGATTCCGGTTCTTGAGCAGCGCGCCGACGATATTGCCACCGGCACCGCCGGCGATCAGGCTCACGATCCAACTGATGATCTGGGCATCCATGGAACAACCAACCTTTCGAAGAAGTGTTTCGAGTTTCGGGAGGCCGCATCCACCGCCGGACCGGCCCTTCATCCGATGAGTTGCCCCTCCCCCGCCGCGTGTCACGGAGATTTTCTGGAAATCTTCGGAAAACGAACCGCCTGCCGGCCCGTCTGGCCTTCCGACCCGCAGAACCGGTGCGACCGGTCGCGAACGGATGCGCTCCCGGTCACATCCGCATCACCGCCCGGGATCTTGCCCCCGGCCGCAACCGCTCCAAGGTCTGGGCGTGCTCGATCGTGATCGACACACCACGCGGCCACAGCGTGGAGGAGCCGATCACCTTTCCGCCCTCGGCCACGACGACGCATCCCTGCGCCGGCGATCAGCCGTCGGGCGTGTCGAGCAGGTGCTGGAGGCGGGCGGCCAGTTCGGGCGGATAGCGGGCCGGCCAGGCGGCATCCACGAGGCCGACGTCGATCATGTCACGGACATGCATCTTGTCCTTGTCGCGGTAGGAGGTCAGCTTCATCCGCACGACCGCCTCGAGCGCGAGCACCCGGTAGGACTTGAACGAGACCGACTCGGCGACGTCGGGCACCGCAGTCAGGTATTCGGGGCGAACCTTCTCGCCCGAGAAGATCACGTGTACCGCGTCGCGGGCTTTCGCTTCGGCCCCGTCGAGAAACATCTCGATGCCGGCGGATCGCCGGTGCACGAATCCCGCCTTGGACAGCGCCTCGCGGGCTCGGTCGAAGTCCCCGCGGCGGAGTGCCAGATCGACGTCTTGCGTGAATCGCACGGCCGCCTCGTCAGCCTGCTCCACCCAGGCCATCACAGCGTTGCCGCCGATCACGGCGTAGGGGATGCCCGCGGCCTCGAGTGCCGCGGTGGATCGCAACAGTCTGTCGCGCACCCTCTCCACGGCCCGCTCCATCCGGTCGAGTGCCAAAAGCCCGTCGTATTCGATCATGGATCACGCTCGCGCCGTCGCCTGACCAAACATACCATGGCCTCGTGCCCGGCCCAAATGCCCCCGCCTCCCTGACAGGCGCGAGTTGCTACCAGAGACGGTGATCTTCGAGCAGCGCAAGAAAATCGCGCAGCGGGAGCACGTCGATTCCGTCCTCGGTCCGCTGCGGCCGATCCGCGAGGGAGACGACGATCCGCCGCTTCAGCCCCGGGAGCCCCGAGATCGCCCGCAGCCCTGAAAAGTCTTTGGAAGCGAGGGACGGCTTCGCCTTCGCCTCCACCGCGACGTAATGCTTGCCGGCTTTGATCAGGAAATCGACCTCGATCCGCCCTTCCGCCGGAGCCCAATACCACAGACCGTCGAAGGGATGGCCGGTACCGCTCGCGGGTTCGCCGTACGCCCGCAGCAGCTGCCCGATCCAACCCTCGAAAAGCACGCCCCGTTCCGCGGCGGTCGGAGGATGGAACTCGCGTCTCACGCCGCGCACGATGCCGCTGTCGGTCCAATACAGTTTTGGATGCCGTCGCTCCTTGACCCGCAGCCGGGCCTCGAATGCCGGCAGCTGCCACGCGAGATACGTGTCGGCCAGAATGCCGAGATATCCATCCACGGTCGTGCGGGCCACGCCCGCGTCCCGGGCGAGCCCGGCGACGGAGAGCACCTGGCCGTGGAAGACCGCCGCCACCGGAAGAAATCGGGCGAAGCCGGGAAGATTGCGGACGAGTGATTCCGCCTGGATCTCCTCCTTGAGATACATCTGCACGTACGACTCGAGGGCCTCGCGTCGTTCGGAGGCGGCCCAGATCACGGGGAGGCTTCCGTACCGGAGCACTTCGGCGAGATCGAAATCACGCCCCAACTCCTGCGGCAGGAGTGGAAACATCTGTCGGTGCAGCGCCCTGCCCGCCAGCAGGTTGGTGCCGGCGTGTTTCAGCTTGCGGGCACTCGACCCCAGCAGCACGAACCGCAGTCGGCGGTCTTCGATGAAACGATGCACCTCGTTGAGCAGCGTCGGCAGCCGCTGGATCTCGTCCACCACGACCGTCGCGCCGGGGGGAAGCGGCCGCAACTCATTCGCAAACAACGCCGGCTCCCGCAGGTAGGCATGGAAGAGCCCCTCGTCCAAAAGATCGATCCTTTTCGCGGCCGGCAGCACCGCCTTCGCCCACGTGCTTTTCCCCGCTCCCCGCATCCCGAAGAGAAAGAAACTGCGGCCCGTCGGGGCCGCGAGAATTCGGTCGTAGGAGCGGGTTGACACCATGCCGTCATTTATACCGGAAAAATGACGACATGGCGACACTCGCTCAACAGAGGGGATCTCGGGCTCGGGCCTTCGCCCCGGCATGCCACTGGCTGTCTTCGCGGTGGGCGTAGACGAGCAGGTTGGTGTCGGTTGACCGCTCGGCAGAGATGCACCATCACTGTACGGGTGTATCACATGCCCCGAGTGGGCCTTTGAAGCAGAGGCCTATCGAGGAGTCTGGTGATGACGGCCGAAACCGTGCGGGACTGGCTGCAGCGGCGACCCTACGCCCCGTTCAGGCTGAAGACATCGGATGGCGAGTCATACGAGGTGCGTCATCCGGAAATGGCGTTCGTGACGCGGACGGAGATCGTCGTCGGGCTTGCCGACCATGACGGCATCCCCTCCCGGCATCGCACGATCTCGCTGCTGCACGTCACCGCGACCTCGACCTCTCGAAGCTCAGGTGTGATCTGCTCAGCCAGTTCCTTCTTTCCGCGTGGCATGAGTTGCCTCCCTTGGTTTGCTCCACCCCCGGATTCTCGCTCTGGAAGTGGTGCTGTTTAAGGGGGGCGGGACCATGCTCGAAGTGTCAGCCATCCGACAAGCCGATCAAGAAAAATGTTCCTGACACCTTTTTGCTCACCAAATTGTTTTGACCCCCCGGTATGCCCGAAGTTTTTTGTCGCCGGTCACCAAAGGCACATCGAGCGTGGATGCCGTCGCAACGATGAGTCGGTCAGCCGGGTCGCCGTGCATCAGTTCCGCCAAACCGCCTGCGAGGACGGCAATCTCGGCGGTGACCGATTCAACCTTGATTTCGGGCAGGCTGTGCATGTCCGCCAGCCACTGGTCCAACGGCATGCTCAACTGAAGCCGGCCGCGTCGTACGGCAGTCGCGATTTCAAGCAGACTGATTGCGGAGACGACGATCTGCCCCGGATCACCATGTGCCAAGAGCACCCGCTCGGCCTTCCGGGAAAGGCCCGGAGCACGAGCAAGCCACCACACCAAAACCTGGGTGTCAATGACGATCAACGGTTCATTTCCCAGTCTTCCGCAGGCAAAAGCGGCTCGCACGGCTGGCCATCTCTTCCCCTTCCCCCCCTCCCC
>JBJTSM010000331.1:0-2450 GCA_046076685.1 Planctomycetia bacterium
CACGCCCGGGCGGGTGAACCGCACGCGGCCGCCATCGGGATCGATCTCCACCCACTGCATGCCGGAGGCGGCCCGGGCACCTGCCAGTTCCTCCGCGGAGGGTGTCCGCCCCTGCCGCCGCAGAAACCCCCAGGTCCGCACCAGTGAGCCGGCCGCCATGTCGAACCCGCCGCCGGTCCGTTCGTGGAGATCCCTGGCGAGCACGAGCAGGGAGAGCAGGTCGGCGTCCACGGGCTGCCACCCGGCGGCGGCCGTGGCGTTGAGCCTCGCCAGGCTGCTCGTGTCGCGGTAGACGGTGATCCGCTCCTCGATCTCGTCGACGAGGTCGAGGCAGTCGACGGCGATCTCGGTGGCGTCGGGCGTCTCGCCGGCGTTGAACACGATCTCGAAGCGGCAGGCCATCGCGTCGCGGCCGACCACGATCGTGTGGACGTCGTTCTCGCCGTGCATGGGTCACCTCCGGTCCGGAACGCCGGGCCCGCCCTTCCGGGGCGGGCGGGAGTTACCGCGGCGCCAGCCCGCGATCGAAGGCGTCCTGATCGCGACGGAACACCGCCAGCACCGTGTCGAACCGTTCGAGCGGAATCTTGTAGACCGCCTGCTCGCCGGTGTGGGCATGGCAGTGGGCGACGAGGAGCCGGTAGAGAAACTTGAACAGCTGCCGCGGCACCCGCAGGCTGCGCAGGCCGTCGAGCAGGCGGCGCTGGTCGACCTCGGGCTCGAACAGTTGCGCGAGCGTGGCCGGCGGGCTGCCGACGCTCGCCGCCTTCACGCGGGTGGAGGCGATGTCGTAGAGCGTCTCGCCCGACCACTCCAGCGAGGGCACGAGGTTCTGCTTGTCGAGGCGGGCCCGTTGGTTGAACTGCTCGTCCTCCCGTTCGATGAAGCGGTAGAGTTCGAGCGGCAGGAGCATCTTCAGGCCGATGCCGGGCGACTTGAGGAACTTGTTGTCGAGCATCGGCCAGATCACCTGCCGCATCCGGTCGGCGGAGCCGTTGATCAGGTGCGGCTCGTCGAGCCGGTCGATCACCACCACCATGCCGGCGTAGCCCTGCGCTGCGAGGATGCCCTGGAACTTCGCCAGCAGTTCGTAGCGGTCGTCGCTGCGGGCCGAGGCCGGCAGCGGTTGGCCGGCCAGGTCGACCTCCGGCACGCGGGCCAGCGCCCGGGCCAGTTGGCCGGTGGTGCGGTTGCCGGTCCGCATGCTCCGCACGATCCGCGTGGCGAGCCACCAACTGCGGGCCCGCCGCCAGCCCCACGGGGCCCAGGCCGCCGCGAGCAGAAGCCACGGCCACCACGCCCCCGCCCATCCAAGCGCGGCCCGCTGAAAGCCGATCAGCAGGGCCAACCCGAGGACGGCCGACGCCGCGAGCCCGACGGCCGTGGGCCAGAGCCCCTGCCAGGCCTGGTAGCCCACGCGGCTCCGCAGCTTCCGCCACCGCGAGGGAAAAGTCTCGGCGGTCGACTGGTCGTAGCAGGCGGCCAGCAGGCTCAGATCGCGGGCCTGCGGCGGCGTGAGCCTGGGGCGGGCCGCGGCCTCACGGGCCGGTGGATCGACGAGCGTCGTCACGAACTGCGTCACGGCCAGCGACAGGATCGCATCCATGTGATCCCAGAGCTTCCACTGGGCGAGCACCTTGTCCACCGGCCGGTTCGGCCCGACGCGGCTCACGAACCGATCGAGAAACGGATTGAAGTCGTCGTAGAGCACGACGAGCGTCTTGCGGTCGGGATGCGTCTCGTTGTGCCGATCGAACTGCCGCACCATCTGCAGCTTGAGCGCGGTCTTGCCCGCCCCCTTCTCGCCGAAAACGATCGCGGTGCTCGGGTCGGCCGGGTCGCCGTAGATCTTGTCCCATGCGGGATGGTAGGTCGATTCCAGGCAGGTCCGCTTGAAGACGGTGTCGTTCTGCGCGTCTTCCTCGGCGAACGGGTTGCCGGCGATGCCGTGGTGCTCGAGAAATTCCTGGATCTTCATCGTGTGCTCGCTGGCGGTCTCGCGGTGTCCCTGATGACCCTGGTGTCCCTGATCACGCTGATGTCCCTGATGACGCTGATGTCCCTGATGACGCGGATCAGCCCGTCACTTCGCGGGCACCAGGCCCTCGATCATCTTGCGGAAGCCGTCGGCTTCCTTCGCCACGGTGGCGGCGGGGCCGTAGAACTTGATGAAGTGGCTCCCGGCCACGGGCGTCTCGATGATCGCGGCCAGCATGCGGTAGTCGGGCCGCTCGATCGTCTTGCCGCCGGCGAACGGGCCGCCCGGCATGTCCTTGTAGGTGCCCGATACGTCCACGAGCGTCACCGTGCAGCCGGCGAGTTTGAGCGTCTTGGTGCTGGCCTTGTCCTTGGTCGCGCTGCCGTCGGGCTGCGAAAACTGTCCGAACCAGCGATCCACGTTGGCCTGCACGCTGCCGCCGGCCCCCATCACGGTCATCCGGCCCGCGGGC
>JBJTSM010000332.1:0-2127 GCA_046076685.1 Planctomycetia bacterium
CACGATCCGGAATTCGTAGGCCCGGCAGGCCTCTTTGAGCAGAAACCCCCGCACGGCGGTGGCGGGGCGGGTGGCGGGCGGCGTGTCGAGCCGGCCGGTGACCACCCGGGCCACGAGCAGGCTGTCGTCGGTGACGTGAAACACCCCCTCCGGGAGCCGCGCGAGATTGCCCGCCGTCTGGCTCGTGGGAAAGGGCTTGAGCAGCAGCCGCTCGATCGACTGGGGGGCGGCGACGTCGAGCCCGGTGTCGTCGATCTGCGGGCCCATGGCCGCCAGGTGCATGGCCCCGGCCGCGTCGGTGGTGGTGACGAGTCCTTCGAGAATCATGCCTCACAGTCTACGGCCCCCGAGTGAGTACGATAGACGGATGGCTCCAGCATCGGACAACATCCATTTCGTGACCGGCCGGCTGGCCGAGCCCTCGCTGCGGCAGGTGCTCGACCGGCTCGCGCCGCTCGTCGGCTTCACGCCCACGGTGCAGGTGATGCCGATCACGGTCGCGGCGCTCATGACCACCGACTGGATCGCCCGCCGGCTCGAGGTGCCCGCGGGCACGGCGCGGGTGGTGATTCCCGGCGGCTGCCGCGGCCCGCTCGACGTGTTTCGCGGAGTGACCGCGATCCCCGTGGAGCGGGGCCCCGAAGACCTCCGTCGTCTCGACGAATTCTTCGGCCGGCAGTCGCAGGACCTCTCCGACTATGGCGGGCACGACATCGAGATCATCGCCGAGATCAACCACGCGCCGCGGCTCTCGCCGGCCGCGATCCTTGCCGAGGCCACGCGGCTCCGCGACTCGGGTGCCGATCGCATCGACATCGGCTGCGACCCCGGCAGCGAGTGGGCGGGCGTCGGCGACGTGGTGCGGATGCTCGTCGCGGAGGGGTTCGCCGTGTCGGTCGACAGCTTCCAGCCGGCGGAGATCGCGGCCGCCGTGCGGGCCGGCGCGAGCCTCGTGCTCTCCGTGAATTCGAGCAACGTGGCCGCGGCGGCCGATTGGGGCTGCGAGGTGGTGGTGGTGCCCGACGTGCCCGCCACGCTGGAAGGCTTCGACGCCACGATCGACAGGCTCGCGAAAGACGGCGTGAAGATGCGGCTCGACCCGGTGCTCGAGCCGATCGGCTTCGGCTTCGCGGCGAGCCTCGGCCGGTATCTCGACGTGCGCCGGCGGTTTCCCGAGGCCGAGATGATGATGGGCATCGGCAACCTGAGCGAGCTCACCGACGTCGATTCCTCGGGCCTGAACACGCTGCTCATCGGCTTCTGCCAGGAGACGGGCATCCGCTCGGTGCTCACCACGCAGGTGATCCACTGGGCGCGGGACAGCGTCCGCGAGATCGCCCTGGCCCGGGCGCTCGTTCATCATGCCGTCACCCGCCGCACGCTGCCCAAGCACGTGGAGCCGCGGCTGGTGACGCTGCGGGCCGGCCGGCCGCAGGTGCACGGGCAGGAGGTGCTCGACAATCTGGCCCGGGCGATCCGCGATCCGAACTTCCGGATCTTCGCGGAGCGGGGCGCGATCCACCTCGTGGGCGCGGGGCTGCATCTCGAATCCCGCGATCCCTTCGCGCTCTTCAAGCAACTGGAGGCGGCGGGCCGCACCGACGTGGACCCGAGCCATGCGTTTTATCTCGGCTACGAGATGGCCAAGGCGGTGACGGCCCTCACGCTCGACAAGGACTACCGGCAGGACCAGGCCCTCGACTGGGGCCATCTCACGCAGCCCGAGATCGGCCACGGCCCGTCGCGTGCCGCCGCCGAAGCGGCCCGCACGGCGGAATCGAACCGCTGACGCGGCACCCCGGCGGATGGCCCGCACCCGCCCCAATAAAAGCCCTGAGCGCACGCGACGGGATCGCGTCCAGATCTCGCCCACCACTTCACACGCCCAATCCCCCGGCTCGCGCCGGGGGCTTGTATGCGGACGGCGCACGATGGGCCCGAAATACGCTCGCCACTCCACCCGCACGATCCCCCGGCTCGCGCCGGGGGCTTTTATGCGGACGGAAGCGCAACCATCAACGGCCCCGCTCCGCCCGATCGCGGGCGTTTGCATCCCGCTCGGCCTGATCGAGCTGCCGGATGGCCTGAGCGGCTTCGGAATCCGGAGCATGCTCGATCACGGTGATA
>JBJTSM010000333.1:0-11243 GCA_046076685.1 Planctomycetia bacterium
TCCGCAGACTCGGCTACTTGCTCGAGCGTTTCGGGCATGCCCGCCAAGCCAGAGCCCTGCGCCCTTTCGCCGTCAAAGCCAAGTCATTCACGGCGCTCGACCCATCGGTCAAGCACCTGCTGCCGCAGAAGGCCATGGCGAACGAGCGGATGCCTGATTGGAAACTCATCGTGAACACGACCGTGGAGATCGACGAATGATCCCCCTGGCCTTCATCCAGCAGTGGACCGCGTCGGCTCCCTGGTCCGATCTTCGGCAGGTGGAGCAGGACCTAATTATCTCTCGCGCATTGTGCGACCTGTTCACGCGCCCGGCCCTTCGCGACCGGATCGCCTTCCGCGGCGGCACGGCGATCCACAAACTGCTCTTACAGCGGCCGCTTCGATACTCCGAGGACATCGATCTGGTGCAGACGCGTGCGGAGCCCATCGGCGACATCATCGATGGGATCAGGAACGCATTGTCGTGGCTGGGCAAATGCCGCCGAACACAAACCCAGCATTCGATTCATCTCGTGTTCAAATTCTCCCCCGAAACAGGAGGCGGGGAGCCACTCAAGCTGAAGATCGAAGTCAATACGCGGGAGCATCAAAGCCGCCATGGCCTCCGGGCTTACCCATTCACCGTTGAGAGCGACTGGCATCAGGCCCGCGCCGAGATCCTCTCGTTCGAGCCGGATGAAATCTTTGGCACGAAGCTGCGGGCCTTTCTCCAGCGAAACAAGAACCGCGATTTATTCGATCTCAACGAGGGGCTGATGTCACGCCTGCTCGACGCCGAGCGATTGCTCGACTGCTTTCACCATTACCTCGCCCTCGAAGGGCACCTCATCAGCCGGGCAAACGCCGAGGAGCGGATGCTGCAGAAACTCACGCGCAGCCTGACGGAAGACGTCACACCTCTTCTGCCGCCCGGCGTTCGGTTCGACGACGCCGACGCCGTGAAGGCGTTCGGGAGAGTGTGGGGCGAACTTGTCTCGCGGCTGTCCGGCGAGTCGTGGAAGTCGTCGCAATCCGTCATCGACACGATTCGCAGGACGACCATTCCTGATCTTTTGGATGGCGTGGAGCGGCGCGGCTCTGCCTGAGCCGTTAGCGGAACCACTATGGCGGGACTGCGTCTTCCCGGCCCGAGTGTCAAGCACCAGCCGCCTCTTGACTGGGGGTCAAGAGGTCGCAGGCATGAGATCCGCCTCAGCCAAACAGTTGCTCTACAATCGCGTCGCGCGTGAGCCCCGCATGATCAGCAACGTCCCTAAGAATGCCGTTCAGCGTTCCCGTACGAAGTGCGTCGTGATCGGGAACCGTGACGTGATGCTCGCCGCCTTGCGACGTCGTCAGCCGAACATGCGATCCCTTCCGCCGCGTCACCGTATAATCAAATGCCTCGAGAAGCTTGGCCAACTGCGCCCCAGAGACGTCCCGCGGCAGCCGCGGGCTCATGGCGTCAGAATCTCGTCGCGGACGATGTGGAGCCGAATCAGCTTCGGGGCTTGCCCCTCGTCGAAGTGACAGTCGACCGCAGCCCGGACGTTGGCCCGCAACTCGTCGAGCGAGTCGGCTTCGGTGAAAATCGACTCGCCAACCGCCCTCGCCGTGAAGCCGCCCTCCGGCGCCTCGTCGACAACAAAGACGATTTCAACCATGAATCCGCCCGCCGGAAGCGAAACGGTGCAGCGACACCTCGACGGCATCCACCTCATCCGCACCGCAAAAAGTCGGGGCGACAGGACTTGAACCTGCGACCTCTTGACCCCCAGTCAAGCGCGCTAGCCAGACTGCGCCACGCCCCGAATCCGCCGCACGACACGCAAGGCTCTCGCATTGCCGTCCCACAGCCCCCACACTATCGCAGATTCCACCCGCAGGTTCAACACGGATTCCCCCGGGCCCCACCGGCACCCCCACCCATGAACACGGCCTCCTCCACCGCCCTCCCCTTCTCCTTCCGACTCGCCGCCACCATCAAGGCCCGCGGCTCCGCCGCCTGCATCGGCCTCGACCCACGCCGCGACCAACTGCCCCCCGTCCTCGGCGCCAACACCGCCTTCGTTCCCAAAGACCTCGCCGCCATCTACGCCCGCTTCTGCTGCGACGTGATCGACGTCGTCGCGCCGCTCGTGCCGATCGTCAAGCCGCAGCTCGCCTGCTTCGAGATGCTCGGGCCGCACGGCATGACGGCGCTCGGCGAAGTGATCATCCACGCCCGTAGCAAGGGCCTGCTCGTGCTCGCCGACGGCAAACGCGGCGACATCGGCTCCACCGCCGAAGCCTACGCCGAAGGCTGGCTCGCCGGCAGCTGGCGGGCCGACGCGCTCACCGTCAATCCCTACCTCGGCCTCGACTCCATCGAGCCCTTCGTCTCCCTCGCCACGGAACGCAACGCCGGCATCTTCGTGCTCGTGAAGACTTCGAACCCGGGCAGCAAGGATTTCCAGGACCTGCAGTGCGACGGCCGCACCATCTATCAGCACGTCGCCGCCGGCGTCGAACAGCTTGCCGCCCGCACCGCCGCCGGAGATACCTACGGCGCCGTCGGAGCCGTCGTGGGCGCCACCTGGCCGCGGCAGCTCGACGAACTGCGGGCCGCCATGCCCCACACCTGGATCCTCGTGCCTGGCTTTGGCAAACAGGGCGGCCGGGCCGCCGACGTCCGCGGCGCGTTCCACGCCGACGGCCTCGGAGCACTCGTCGTCAGCGCCCGCGACGTGATCTTCGCCCACGCGCGGCCCGAGATGAACGCCGGCCTCTCCGGCACGCAGTGGCAGACCGCCGTCGACCGCGCCTGCCGCGACATGATCGATCGCCTCGCCGCCGACACGCCCGCCGGCGTGCTGCGGAAATGACAAACGCCTGACCAGGCCCGCGTCACTCGCCCGGGGCCTGCAGCCAGCAGCCGAGCGTGGCATCCCACGAGAGGATCTCGTCGGGCTTGAAATAGATGGCGATCTCCCGCGCGGCCGAGTCGGACGAATCGGACGCATGCACGAGATTCATCTGCCGGCTCGACGAGAAGTCGCCGCGGATCGTGCCGGGTGCCGCCTTCAGGCCGCTCGTCGCCCCGAGCATGTCGCGGACCACGCGGATCACCTCCGGCCCCTGAAACACCGTGGCCACCACCGGCGACGCCGTGATGAACTGCTCGAGGTTCGGATAGAAGGGCTTTTCGACATGTTCGGCATAGTGCTGCTTGGCCAGGGCGGGCGTGACGCGGAGCATCTTCATCGACACCAGGCGGAGCCCCTTCTCCTCGAACCGACTCACCATCCGGCCCAGCAGGCCGCGTTCCAGGCAGTCGGGCTTGAACATCACGAACGTCCGCTCCATGAGCATCGTCTCCAGAAAATTGCAAAAGGTGGATGAAACCGCGTCGCGGCCGCATTTTTGTAGCGGCTGGCGACTCACCAAACCAGCCCATCTTGATGCGGTTTCCCCCGATGCCTACCCTCCCCGCCCCGGTCGGCATCCGCCGCCACCACGCCCCGTGAACGGATCGTTTCCATGCCACCGTCTGTCAGGCTGCTCTCGGCCGGCTGCCGGCCAGTGATCGTCGCCCTCGTGATCGCCACCGCGCCGTCGCTGCTCCCGGCCGCCGACCTGCCGCCGCAGCTCATGGCCCGGTTCACGAGGCACGTGCAGCCGCTGCTGCTCAACAAGTGCGCCGCGGGCGCCTGCCATGGCGGCCCCACCGCCCACGCCCCGCACTTCAGCCGCGGCGACGTCTCCGGCCAGATCGACCGCAGCGTGACACTCGCCAACATCGAAACCCTGTTCCGCGCGATCGGCAAGGAGGGCAACGCCCGGCCTTTTCTCGCCACCATCAGCGCCCGCCACCCGGCCTCGTCCACGGGTTCAAGCCTGGCCATGAAACCGCTCACCACCACCGAACGGGCCCTGCTCGAGCAGTGGCTCACCGCGGCCGTTCGACCAGGTGAATTCGTAGCGGCCAAGCCGGCACCGGCGGGCAGCCCGGGCCAGACAGCCGCCGCTCCGAAGCCCAACCGGTTTCGGGCCATGCTCGATGCCGCCGCCAACCCGCCCCAGCTCCCGCCGCCACAACAGCCGCAGGGCATCATTTTGGGCAAGGATAGCCCGTAGGAGCGGAAAGGAATGGCAGGGTCGGGGAAGACGCGATCCCCCGGCTTGCGCCGGGGGCTTTTATGCGGTCATGATAGGTCTGGGAAGACGCGATCCCCCGGCTTGCGCCGGAGGCTTTTATAGCCGCACGTCTCCGCTTCGCACCGCCTCGAGAAACGTGCGGTTGCCTTCGAGCAACGTCGGCTCACTGATCATCTCCTCGGCCGACAGCCAGAGGATTTCCGCCACTTCGACCGGATGCGGCACGAGGTCGGATGCGTCGGCCACCTCCACGGTCCACCAGGCCAGCGACGTGCCCCACGAGGTCACGCTCCGCCACACGCACGCCTGCGGCTGCACCAGCGCTGCCAACTCCTCACGACATTCCCTCACCACCGCCTCGTGTTCCGCCTCACCCGGCTCGATGTGCCCCCCCGGAAAACAGAGCCGCCCCGGCGCAGCCACCGCCGCCCCACGCCGGATCGCCAGAAACAGCCCGCCGCGGCGGGCCACCGCCACGACCCCGCGTCTCACCGGCGCATCACCGCCCTGCGTGTCTGCCATGGCCGCACCGGCACCGAGGATGAATCGACGTGCAGCCGCGCAGCCGCACCGGCACGGCCGGCCGGTTTCCCGTGATCCGCGGCCACGACCGTTTCCCAATCATCTCCGTAGACTACACTACCAGGCCCGTTTTTACCCCGGCCCCGCCACCAGTTCCCCCTGCGAGCCACCCCGCGATGAGTTCCGCTCCGGCCCCCAAAGGTCCCGCGAAAAAAGCTCCCACGAACCCGTCGTCGCTGTTCGGGCAGCCGGTGAACATGCCGGTGGTGATCATGCTGATCCTGGGCGCCCTGGCCCTGGCCACCCTCTTCGCCCGCGAGCAGGCCGCCACGCCGGCCACCGTGAGCTACGACGAGTTCGTCCGGCAGGTGAAGGCCGGCAACGTGGCCAGCGTCGACATCGTGGGCAACACGCTCGTCGGCGAGTTTCGGGCGGCCCCGACCGCAGAGACGGAGCCAGGCGGCGTGAAGAGCAAGGCCTTCCGCACCGAACTCTCGGCCTACCTCGGTGACGGGCTCAACCAGCTGCTCCTCGACCACGGCGTGCGCACGACGGTGCGTCAGCCCAGCGACGGCACGGGCTTCCTGCTCGGCCTCTATATGCTCGTGCCGCTGCTCCTGATGGCCGGCTTCTGGATGACGCTCAGGCGGGCCCGTGATCCGCTCGGCAGCTCCGGGTTTCTCGGCAGCTTCTCGAAGTCGCCCGCCAAGCGCTACGGCGCGAACGACAAGCAGGTGACCTTCGCCGACGTCGCCGGGCTCGAGCAGGTGAAGGCCGATCTCCAGGAGATCGTCGAGTTCCTGAAAGACCCGAAGAAGTTCCAGCGGCTCGGCGGCCGCGTGCCCAAGGGGGTGCTCCTGATGGGCCCGCCGGGCACCGGCAAGACGCTCCTCGCGCGGGCCGTGGCCGGCGAGGCCGGCGTGCCCTTCTTCTCGATCTCGGGTAGCGAGTTCATCCAGATGTTCGTGGGCGTCGGAGCCTCGCGGGTGCGCGACCTCTTCAAGACCGCCAAGGACGCCTCGCCGGCGATCCTCTTCATCGACGAGATCGACGCCGTCGGCCGCGTCCGCGGTGCGGGCCTCGGCGGCGGCCACGATGAACGCGAGCAGACGCTCAACCAGATCTTGAGCGAGATGGACGGCTTCAGCCCGTCGGAATCGGTGATCGTGCTCGCCGCCACCAACCGCCCCGACGTGCTCGATCCCGCCCTGCTGCGGCCCGGCCGGTTCGATCGCCATGTGACCGTCGACCGCCCCAACCAGAAGGCCCGCCTCGCGCTCTTCAAGGTGCACACGCGCAACGTGCCGCTCGCCCCCGACGTCGACCTCGAACGGCAGGCCAACGGCACCGTCGGCCTCACCGGGGCCGACATCCGCAACCTCGTCAACGAGGCCGCCCTCTGGGCCACGCGGCACGACAAGGATGCCGTCGACTCGTCCGACTTCGACTACGCCCGCGACAAGGTGCTGATGGGACCGAAGCGCGAGGAACTGCTCACCGGCCGCGAGAAGAAGATGACGGCCTACCACGAGGCCGGCCACGCGCTGGCCGCGTGGCTGCTGCCGGGCGTCGACAAGCTGCACAAGGTGACGATCATCCCGCGCGGGCGGGCCCTGGGCGTGACGCAACTCGTGCCCGAGGAAGACCGGCTGAACATCGGCGAGTCCGACCTCAACAACCGGCTGGCCTTCATCCTCGCCGGCCGCGCCGCGGAGAAACTCGTGTTTGGCGAATACTCGGCCGGCGCGGAGAACGACCTGCAGCAGGCCACGCGGATCGCCCGCAAGATGGTGTCGCACTGGGGCATGAGCGACCGCGTGGGCCCGGTGGCCTGCCACGGCTCCAACGAACACCCCTTCCTCGGCCGCGACGTGTACGAGCAACGGGAATACGGCGAGCACACCGCGCAGATCATCGACGAAGAGGTGTCGCGGCTCCTCGGCGAAGCCGCCACCCGGGCCGCCGCGCTACTCTCCGACGAGCGGGGCAAGCTCGACCGGCTGGCGGGCGAACTGGAGGCCCGCGAGATGCTCGACGACACCGAGGTCGTGGAGATCATCGGCCCGGCCACGCCCCGCCGCGGCGGCGACGCCGTGGTGCCCGCACAGGCCGCGGCCTCGCAGGCCACGCCCCCGACCGAAACCTTTTGAAGAGGAGATCTGCCGGCATGCTCGCCCACTCGGTCTATTTCACGCTCAAGGATCGCAGCCAGGCGGCCGCCGCGAAGCTCGTGGCGGGCTGCCGCGAGCACCTCACCGGCCATCCCGGCACGCGGGCCTTCGCCGTGGGCACCTGCGCCGACTACGAACGGCAGGTGAACGACCGCGACTACGACGTCGCGCTCTTGATGGTGTTTGAGTCGCACGTTGCGCACGACACCTACCAGACGGCCGAACGCCACGAACGCTTCATCGCCGAGCACGCCCCCACGTGGGCGAAGGTCCGCGTGTTCGACGCGGATCTCGCCACGTGGGAATCGTAAGTGGTTCGCCGGCGAAGATAGTTGGAGCGGTGGCTTGCACACGCCATCCCCGGGCTTGCGCCCGGGGCTTCTATGCGGAGCGGTCGCTCGACGCCATCCCCGGGCTTGCGCCCGGGGCTTCTATGCGGGGTCGGTCGCTCGGTCACATAAAAGCCCCCGGCGCACGCCGGGGGACCGCGTGTGAGCCGGCTCCCCCTACACCACGCGGCCGCGGGAGAGGCTGATCGCGCCGCCGAAGCACGCCGCGACGTCGCCATCCGGCACCCGCTGCCGCTCCTGATACCGCGAGCGATACCGCCAGCCCTCCGGCTCGCTCGTGTAGCCGAGCGGCAACGGTGACGGATCGATCCGGCACTCCACGAGCGGCGGCCGGGCCGCGGCGGGCCCCGCCCCGAGCGGATGCGGCAGGTTCACGTTCCAAAACTCCCCTTCCCCGAGCGGCCTGGGCAACACCTCCGCGAACACACCCGCCATCCACGCCGCCGCACGGCCCCACTCGATCGGTTCCTCGCGGCGATGGTAGTGCGACGCGGCCAGCGCCCGCACGCCGTGCAGCGCCGCCTCGCGGGCCGCCGCCACGGTGCCCGAATGGTGGACATCCACCCCGAGATTGCCGCCGGCGTTGATGCCGGAGAACACCCAGTCGACGACGGGCCGCTCGTCGGCCCCACCCGGCTCGCCGGCCGCACGCACGAGCGTCGTGAGCGCGAGCCGCACGCAGTCGGCCGGCGTGCCGTCGACATGAAACCGGTCGGGCCCCACCTGCTCGAGCACGAGTGGGCGATCGGTCGTCACCCGGTGGCCGCAGCCGGAGTGCGGCTCCTTCGGCGCGACGACCACCACGCGGCAGGCCCGGCTGCGACAGGCCTGCTCCAGGGCCACAAGCCCGGGCGCGTCGATGCCGTCGTCGTTGGTAAGCAGGAGGATCATGGTTTTGTTCATTTTATCCGCTGCGGCCCGCGGTGAGGGCCGTGATCCGCACGAGCATGGCCCACACGCCATCCGCGGCCGCCGCGGCAACGCGGCACACATCTTCGGCGTCGGTGCAGCCCGGCGCATCGGGCCGGGCGACGTTGGTGACCACCGACACGGCCGCCACCCGCAGGCCGAGCCGCCGGGCCACGACCACCTCGGGCACGGTCGACATGCCCACCACGTCGGCGTCAAAACGCTTCAGCATCCGATACTCCGCGCGGGTCTCGTAACTCGGCCCCGAGAGATGCGCGTAGACGCCCGCCCGGGCCTGGGCTCCCACCGTTCGGGCCGCCTCGAGCGCGGCAGCCGACAATTCGCGATCGTAGCACGGCACCGCGCCGGCCACCCGCGCGGCGGCCTCGGGCTCGGGCTCGCCGCCTGCCATCACGAGCCCTGCCGTCCACGGACGGCGCACGAGATCGACATGGTCCGAGAGCACCACGAGTTCGCCGACCCGCATGTCGGGCCGCAGGCCGCCGGCCGCATTCGTGACGAGCACGGTGGTCGCGCCCACCGCCGCGAGCAGTTCCACGCCGCGCGAGAGCATCTCGGCCGCATGCCCCTCGTAGCCGTGCACGCGGCCCTGTAGCGCAACCACCTCGCAGCCACCGAGCATTCCGCAGACCACGCGGCCGGCGTGCCCGGTGGCGGTCGAACTCGCGAGCCAGCGGGTGTCGCGGGCCGGCATAGCAAGCGGCTCGTCGAGCCGGTCGGCCAGGCCGCCCAGGCCCGTGCCCAGCACCACACCCAGCCGCGGGCTGCTGGGCCGCCCTGAGAAGCATCGTCCGGCGGCGGCCGCCACGAGCGCCGCCGCAGCGAAGGCGCCGTCCCGCGGACGGGCCGGGGCTTTTTCCACCGACGGCGTCGTGCCGGCACGAGGCTTCACCGCCATGGTTTTCTTCCTACGGGCTACGGGGTCGATTCCTGCGACGTTTCCTGCACCGGCACGCACGCCCTTTGCCGCCTGCCGCCGAAAATCATATCTTCCCGGGGCGGATCCGAAGCGTTTCCCCCTGGAGCCAGCCTGCCGATGTCCACGCGTGCCGAGAAGTTTGCCGGTTTGTCAGTCGCCATCGTCACGCCGTTTCGCGACGGCACGATCGACATCAAGCGGCTTCACGAGCAGGTCGACTTCCAGGCCCGGGCGGGCGTCACCTGCATCTGCCCGGTGGGCACGACCGGCGAATCACCGACGCTCACGCACGACGAGCACGAGCGGGTGATCGCCGAGAGCATCCAGGCCGCGGCCGGCCGCCTGCTCGTGATGCCGGGCACGGGCAGCAACTCCACCGCCGAGGCGATCCGCCTCACGAAGTTTGCGGCGAAGGCCGGTGCGAACGCCGCGCTCGTCGTCGGCCCCTACTACAACCGCCCCACGCAGCAGGGCATCTACGAGCACTTCAAGGCGATCGCCGAGAGCGTGGACATCCCGATCTGCGTCTACAACATCCCCACGCGGACGGGCCGCAACATCGAGCCTGAGACGATCATCCGGCTGGCCTCGCTGCCGGGCATCGCCATGCTGAAGGAGGCGACCGGCTCGATGGACCAGGCCTCGCAGGTGCTCGCGGCCACCGACCTCACCGTGCTCTCGGGCGACGACAGCATGACGCTGCCGCTCCTGGCGATCGGCGGCCGTGGCGTGATCTCGGTCGTCGGCAACATCGTGCCGGGCGACATGAAGGCGCTCATCGACGCCTTCGACAAGGGCGACTTCGCCACGGCCCGCACGCTGCACGGCAAACTCTTCACGCTCTGCCGCGACCTGCTCGGCCTCGCGAGCAACCCCATCCCGATCAAGGCGGCGATGGCCATGCTCGGCCGCGACACGGGCGACGTCCGCCTGCCGCTGGTGAGCCTCGAGCAGCCCCTCGCCGCGAAGCTGCGGCAGGTGCTCGCCGATTACGGCCTGCCCGTCGCGCGGGCCTGATCGGCCGCGGTCTCCCGGACGCTTGTCCCCTCCCTTGCGAAGCGGGCGACGAGCGTGTCGTAGTGCCCGGCGAGATCCGTCGCCGCGAACCGCGTCACGAGCGTGTCGGCCGCCGCCTGCGATTCCAAGCAGGCCATCACCGTGGGCCCCCAGCTGCTCTGCGCCACGCCGCGGGCTCCCAGCTGCTGCAGACACTCGATCAAACGACTGGTCGTGTCGGCGTAGGGCAGGGATGACGACGCCTGCTCGAATGGCTTTCCGGCCAGCATGCCGTAGCGCAAGAGCGCCCCGGAAAACTCGGTGAACCTGCCCTCGACCGCCGCCGGCCAGAGCTCCATGACCGCCACCCGCGACAGCTCCGCCGAGATCTCGAGCGGCACGGGAGGCAGACTCGCAAACGCCGCCTTCTCGGCGACGCCGTGCAGCCCTTCCCCTTCCCGCATCCCAAACACGACGCACCGCCAGTCGGCGGGCAGGTGCACGCGGGCGAGCAGCGATGAGAACGGCCGGGTGGCGTCGTCTTCCGGGCCGCGATCCGCGGGCACGATCCGGCCCCCCTCGATGACGAGCCCGCCGCCACCGAAGCCGTAGACGCCGACACACGACCGGCGGCCCCGGCCGACGGCCCGGGCCAGCTCGACCACTTCGTGGTCGTCGAACCGCACGACACCGCCGCATGCCGCGGCCGCCGCGGGCCGACAAAACAACTGCCGCATGCCGGCGGCGACGGCCAGGCCCAGCTGCGTGCCACTGCCAAGGCCGGAGTGGCTGCCGGGCACCGCGAGCACCTCGATCGTGCAGGCCGCGTCATCAGGCAGTCGCCACGCTTCCGCACACGACCTCGCAAACCCGGCCGCGCGGTCTGCGAGCGGACCGGTGGCGTTGAATCGCTCGCTCGCAGCGGCTGACCTGCGGGCCATGCGGAGATGCACGCCGGGCCGGTCGATCATCACGCCCACGCCGCCATACGCCCGCACGTGCGGCACGCCGAACGACAGCATCCCGAGGTGCAGCCGGGCGGGCGTCTGCACGTCGACGACGGAACACGAACGGCCGGGCGAAGAGTCGTGGAGCGACATGCAGGAAGTAGACCGCGGCCCGCGCCTCCGAACAAGCGACGCATGCTTCCCCCGCTCGCCATATCTACGCCCCCATAAAAGCCCCCGGCGCAAGCCGGGGGATCGCGGCCCGCACGTGCACGCCACCCACATTAAAG
>JBJTSM010000334.1:0-3875 GCA_046076685.1 Planctomycetia bacterium
GCGGATCGGCACGACCGGCCCACCACGCGAGCAAGACGGCAAGCCCAGGCCCGAGGGCGACGAGGCTGGCCGTGGCCGCGCCGGCCCGGCCCGTGGACGCCGTCGCTTCGCCGGTGCCCTTGAGAAGTTCGAGGGGCTCGAGCCGCGCGGCCCGCCAGACGGCGACGGCCGCCGCCGCCCGCGACACAGCCGCGGTCGTCGCAGCCGCCGGCAGGAGCAACCGGAACGACTCGGTCGTGAAGACCGGCCCGCCCGCGTTAAACGCCGCGCCCGATCCGGCCGCCACCTGCGTGTCCCAGGCCGTCGCCAGCCAGCCGACGAGCAGCCGCGACCAGAGCGGCCCGAGCATCGTTCCGGTCACGACGCCCACGAGCACCGCCACTGCCGCCACACCCGCCAGCAGCCGCGTCACCCGCGATGGGAACCAGCCGATGGCGGAGAGGATGCCGATGTCGCGGCGCCGCGCGGCGACGAGCAGCGAGAAGAGCAGCCATTCGAGCAGCAGCCCGGCGACCACGATGAAGCTCGACAGGGCGAGGAACAGGCTGCCGAACGGCGTCGATCCCCGCGCGGCCTCCTCGGCCTTGTCGCGCAGCGGCACGACCCGCATGCCGAGGCCGTCGGCCCGGGCCGCTCGGGCGAGTGCCCCGCGAATCGCGTCGGGATTCCCCGCGGCCGCCGCGGGCAGGTGCCAGGCGGTCGTCTCTCCAAACCGGCTGCCGGCCAGCCGCCGGGCGACCGACAGCGACACGAACGCCTTCGGGGTCGCGCCATGCGCCTTCCAGTAGCGGTCGTCCTCGTCGTGCGGCGGCACGGTGCGCACGCGGCTGCGATCGAAGGGGAAGGGGGGATCCCAGTCGGCGATCGAGGCCTCGTCGGTGATCCCCTCGACCTCGGGCACGAGATCCCGCGCGACCGCGGCCCCGCGCATCGCGGCGACGCCGCTCACGACGAGCGTGCAGGCCTGCTCCTCCACCCGGCCGTGCAGCGTCTCGGGCAGGAACGACCGCACCTCCAGCCGGTCGCCCACGGCGACCGGCGTGCCCTGCGCGGCGAGATCGTCGGCCATCCAGCGATCGATCACGATCTCGTCCGGGCCCGGCGGCTCGAGCGATTCACCACGGTCGTCGACGAGATCGCCGACCGGCAGACTGGCCGAGTCGATCCCCACGACGGTCGAATAGGGAATGCTCGCACGGCCCGGCCGGCCATCCACGAGCGGTGTCAGCCTGTTGGCGAGAAACACGAGCGTGGGGCGGCCGCCGAGGGGCACGAGCACTCTTTCCGCCGCGCGATCGGCCTCGGGCGGAAGCAATAGGCGGCGCGAACTCAGCCGCCACGCCCCGCTGCCGGGCGGTTGATCGAAGGAGAGCCCGAGATCGTCGAGCGTGGGCTCGAGCGCCATCCGCAGCGAGTCCGCCGCCGGCATCCCGGACGCGCCCACGGCGAAGAGCGCATTGGCGACAGGCTCGCTGCGGCGGACGAGCGACTGCGCCGTGGCCAGCGAAGTGACGGCCAGTCCGGCGGTCACCTGGGTCGGCCGCAGTGAGAATTCGCCCAAGCCACTTGCCGGCAGAACCTCCGACACCATGAGCCGCCGGCTCCACGACTCCGCCGTGCGCCGGCCCATCGGGCTGTCGGCGGGCACATCACCGATCTTCGCCAGGCGGAGCACGACCGGATCGCCCACCCGCGCCCCCAGAGCGTCGGCCAGCACGTGATTGATCGCCACCGCGTCGGCCGCCAGTGGTTTCGTGGATGGCGAAAAACCGAGCCGATCCGGCTCGTCGCAGGCCAGCAGCGTCGCCCGGCTCGCACGGCTCGCCGTTCCAGCCCGCGCGCCGCCGGCGGCACGCTCGAGCGTCACCTCCAGCACCAGTGCCGGCACCAGGTCCGGCACGAGTGCCGGCACGATGGCTGGCTCGCCCCCGCCGCCGGCCGCCGCCTGCGACCGCAGCCGGGCCGTGGTCTCGTCGGCCAGCCGCGCGCGAAAGAGGCCGTCCGCCACCACGGCCGCCCGGATGCCACCCAGCCTGGCCAGCGCCAGCCAGCGCAGGCTCCGCGTGAGCGCATCCCCCACGCCGATCCCGCCCGCGATCGTCGCGACCACCACACCGCAGGCCGCAGCGAGAGCCAGCAGGTGGGGCCACCACTGCCGTACGAGCCGGATGGCAAGCCCGGCGAGCGTGCGGACGGCCACGGCGTCGGCACGGTCAGGACGACCGGCGCCGTTCATGGCACGAGCCGCCCGGCGACGAGCTGATGGATGCCGCCGATGCGGGCCGCGACGGCCTCCGCATGGGTGACGACGACCAGCATGCCGCCCGACTCGGCCGCCAATTCGACGAGCAGTTCCGTCACCGCGGCGGCGGCGTGGGCGTCGAGCTGCCCGGTCGGCTCGTCGGCGAGAATCAGCCGCGGCGAGAGCACGAGCGCCCGCGCCACCGCCACCCGCTGCCGCTCGCCACCGGAAAGCTGCGCCGGCAGCGAGCCCTGGCGGTCGCCGAGGCCGACCCGTTCGAGCAGTCGCCGCGCCCGCACCTCGATGTCGCGGCCCACACTGCCGCCGGCGAGGGCAGGCAGCACGACGTTGTCGACCGCGGTGCAGCCGGGGAGCAGGTGATGATCCTGGAACACGAACCCGATGCGGCGATTGCGAAACGCCGCGCGGCCGTCCGCCGTCAGGCCGGCGGGGTCCACGCCGTCGAGCCGCACCGTGCCGCCGGTCGGCGTTTCGAGCGCGCCCAGGATCGACAGGAGCGTGCTTTTCCCGGAGCCACTCGGCCCCATGATCGCCATCCGTTCGCCGGGGTCGAGCCGGAACGAAACCTCGTCGAGCACGCGGAGTTCACCGGCGGGCACCAGGAACGATTTTGAGATGCGGTCGACCTCGAGCATGGCGGGCGGCTCGGCACGAAGGTCAGGACGGGGATTCGGGCCGAGGCTGCTGCGATGATGACGGCGGGGCCGATGACGGCATCAACGATGTCAGGCGACGGCCGACCTCGTCGGAGATGGCCACGGCTTCGAGCCGCCCTCCCGGCCGCACCCGACACCGCACCGCGACGACGCGGCCTGACGCCACGGCCCGTCCCTCGTGCTCGAAGACGAAGCGGTAGGTAACGCTCGACCTGCCGATCTCCGCCACGTGGACGGCGATGTCGAGCTCGTTCCCAAACCGCACGGCTGATGAGTAATCGCAGGTGACCGAGACACGCGGCCAACTGTATTCGCTGCCGTCCGCCTGCCGCTCGAACACGTGCAGCCCGGCCGAGCGGAGCAGTTCGTGCTCGGCCGACTCCATCCAGAAGAAAAAGGCCGAGAAGTGGACGATCCCGGCGGCGTCGGTGTCGCGAAACTCCACCCTCCGGCGAGTGTTGAGCGCGGCGGGCCGCACATCGCCGGAAAGAGGCTCATCAGAACCGGGATCGCGACGAGGAGCGGAAGAGGAAGCTTCGCGTTTCACGCCCGCTCACCCCTCGGCACCGATGCGCCGTTCGTCAACCAAACAACCTCACTCGCCCACGTAGGGCAGGAGCGCCATGAAGCGCGCCTGCTTGATCGCCCGCGTGACGGCATGCTGGCTCGCCGCGGTGCAACCGCTCTTCCGGCGACCGAGGATCTTGGCCTGACGATTGACCAGTTTGCCCAGCAGTTCGAGATCCTTGTAATCGACGAACATCGGCCGCGGACGGGCGCCGTCGATGAAGATCGGATCGCGCCGCTTGACCTTGGCACGCGGCTTGGCCTTCTTGCGGGCGGTCTTCGCGAACTTGCCTCTGGCTGGGGGGGGACTCATCGGCTTCCTTCAGGTTTCGCTGTTGATATCTGTGACTGGCGCTTCGAAAAAAGATCAGGGAGAGGAGAAGATCACG
>JBJTSM010000335.1:0-10959 GCA_046076685.1 Planctomycetia bacterium
GATGAATTCATCCTCAAGCAGCGGGAGGCGGCGAAGGTCTGGTTTCCGCATTTCCTGCGGGAGGAGGCCGCCATCAAGCGGGCGCTCGGCCTGCCGCTCTCCGCCGCCGAGCAGGACGCGGCTGCCGGCCCCGCACCGCCGCCGCTGAACCAGGCCGCGAACCCGATCCCTCACCTGGGCTTCGTCAAGGTCAACTCGTTCCACAAGTCGGTCGCCGACGGGATCATCGACCTGCACCGGAAGATCATCCGCGAGGCGGGGTATGTCGGCTGTCGCTGGGATAGCGCGCTGCCGCTGGCCTGCTTCGGCACCGACGCGCTCGGCAAGGACTCCGGCAAGAACCTCGACGAGATCCGCAGCCACCACACGGCGGAGATCGCCCGCTATCTCGCCGAGGTCCGCGCGGAGCATCCGCACTTCGAGTTCGGGATCAACTACAACCACGGCCCGCTCATGAACCGTCGCGACGATCCGTTCGATTTCGCGTCGGCCCGGCAGGTGATCGACGACGACCCGGCCTGCAAGGCCGTGCTCGCCGACGGCGGTTACATCCTCGAGGAGGGCTGGGGCCACTCGTTCGAGGTCTGGAGCGACTACAAGTTCAACTGCCGCAACTACCTGCGGGCCTGCCGCGCCGAGAGCGCGGCCTATAAACACGCCGGCGGCCAGCACGGCCACATGTTCCGCGACAACGGCGTCTCCTACACGCCCGACGACATCTACCAGCAGCTTTTCTCGCTGCTCGGCGGCGCGCACCATTGCCTCGTCAACTACGGCCCGCTGCCCGAATGCGACTACGACCTCGGCGTCTACGCCGCCCGGTTCGGCGAATTCTTCTGGGACACGAATCTCCGCCAGCTCGAGGCCATCGGCGAGAAGGTGGTCGTCGAGGCCGACGCCGATCTCTGGATCGACGAGGCCGGCTTCGAGAAGGACCTCCCGAGCGGCAACCGGATCTATGTCCTGCCGATCATCAACCCGCCCGTCACGGAGACCTGGCTCAAGAACCGCTACGGCCAGCTGCCGGAGCCGATCCGGCAGCCGATCGCCGTGACGGTGCAGGTGCCCGAGGGGTTCGGGGGCGTCGCGTCGGTGCACGACCTCGCCGCCAGCCCGTGGCCCGAGCCGCGGAAGCTCGAGTTCGAGACCGACGGCCGCGAGGTTCGCTTCGAGTTTCCCGAACTCGTGACGTTCAAGGTGGCCGTGATCGAGTTCCAGAAGGAATGACGCCCCGGAGTCCACACGTGACCATCCTTCCGAACACAGTCCGACGCCCCGCGTTATCCCTGCTCGCTGCCCTCTTCGCCGTGGGCCTGCCGTCGGCCAAGTGCCCGGCCGCCGACGAGGGCGTGCACTGCAGCACGATCGCGGACGAGGATGGCGACGAGGCGATCCTGCTCGAGAGCGAGTGGATCAGCATGCACCTGCTGCCGTGGCGGCAGGCGCTCATCAACCGGTTCGTCTTCCGCCCCACCGGCAACGACATCGTCGAGCCGACCATGCCGAAGTTTCGCATGTCGGGCGGGGGCGGCATCCTCATGGACTGCTTCTGGGAGCAGGACTGGCGGTTCCAGGAACTCGCCTACAAGCAGTATCCCTACAAGATCACGAAAAACGGCCCCGACGAGGGGCAGGTGGTCTTCGAGACCGACATCGTGGGGTGGCTCGGCAGCGACAACAGCGGCCTGATCTCCAAGCTCCTGTCGAACCTCACCCTCCGGCGCACCGTGACGCTCAAGACCGGCCAGCCGTTCTTCCGCTTCGACTTCGAGTTCATCAACAACGACACGTCCGCCAAGCGGCCCACCTTCTGGGTGCACAACGTCAGCTACACCGGCCGCGGCGGCAAGGAAACGGTGGTCCGCCCCACCGACCGCTGCGCAAGCGCGATCGGCGGCGACCAGGAGTCGTACGCCGGCCCGCAGGGCCAGCAGTTCGTCGACTTCTTCAACCAGGGCTGGACCGCCAACATCGCGAAGGAGCGGCGGGAGGGGATCGTCTACCTCTTCGACTACGACTACGTCGAGCAGCTCTACAACTGCTTCGAGAACCACGCCGCCAGCGGCACGACCGAATGGTGGTACGACAGCATCCTGGTCTTCAAGGATCGGCCCTGGAAGGGTCGTGTCTACATCCTGCCGGTCATCGGGCTGGAGCGGATCGACTATGCTAACCGCTTCTTCATCTGCGGGCTCGAGCCGAGGCACGAGGACGGCCGGCTCACGGTGGATGTCGGCATGACGTCGTCGTATGAGAGCGCCGCGAAGGTCACCCTTGCGATCACCGCCGTCACCGATCTCCAGAGGCCCGTCGCCGACCGGCCCGCCGTCACCTTGCCGCCGGTCGAGTTCGACGGCCTGGCGATCCAGCCGAAGCGGGAGAGCGTGGCCGTCGACTGCACGGGGTCCGATCCGATCCTGCTCACGATCAAGGCCTTCGTCGAGTTGCCGGACGGCAAGCTGGAGACGTTCGAATTCCAGCGGTTCTTCACCGGGGAGTATCGGTTCAAGGGCAACACCACCGACGTCGTGCCGGGCGCTCCGCCGCTCGTGAAGCTCGACCGCAGGGTGCGGCAGCCCGCCGTGCCGCCGGCACCTGCCGGCCTGGCGATCAACCGCCGCGACTTCCGCGTCTTCGGCGTGCACGGCTTCGGCTCGATGCGGTCGCGGCTGGCCGAAGCGGTCGCCACGATTCCGTCGGCCCGCTACGACATCGGCTACTGCAACGGCACGGCCGCGAGCCAGACCGGCCTGACGGACTTCCCCTACGACTACGAGCGGCTCTTCGACTATCGGGCGCTCGTGCTTTCGAACGTGCAGGACCGGGAATTCCGCCGCATCGGCGGCTCGATCCTCATGCCCTGGCTGGAGGCCGGCGGGGGGCTCGTGATCGTCGGCGGAGAAAACGCCTTCAGCTTCGAATACGAGGAACACCCGATCAACGACCGCTACCCGATCGCCGTCTCCCCCGGCAGCCTGCGGCTCGGGCCGGCGGTGCTGGCCAAGCCGGAAGCGGCCGACCATCCGGTCTTCCGCGGCATCGACCTCTCCAGCCTGCCGGTAGTGCCCTGCGTGCACCACGTGGCCCTCAAGCCCGGCCGCGACGCCAAGGTGCTCTGGACCGCCGGCGGCCAGCCGTTCCTCGTGGAGCAGCGGACGGGCGAGCAGATCACGATGGTGGTCGCCGCCAATCCGTTCGGCGATGCCCAGGCGGTGCCGGGCAAGGCCACGTTCCGCGACTGGCCGGAATGGCCCAAGCTCTTTGCCAACATCGTCCGCTACGCCGCCCACGACTTGAAATAGGACTTGAAGCGATAACTGAAGCCAGACCTGAAGGAAGCCCGCTGCAAGGAGTCACACCCATGCCCGACGCCCCCGTCGCCGATCGCCCCGCCCAGGAATCTCCGCCCCTCGTCATCTCCGCCGCCCGGCTCGAGGAGCTCGCCGCCCGCGTCGGCCGCATCCGCGCCGAGATCGGCAAGGTGATCGTCGGCCAGGAGGCGGTCGTCGAGCAGATCCTGATGGGCATCTTCGCCGGCGGCCACTGCCTGATGATGGGCGTGCCGGGCCTGGCCAAGACGCTCATGGTGAGCACGCTGGCACGGGTGCTCGCCCTCGCCTCGAAGCGGATCCAGTTCACGCCCGACCTGATGCCGGGAGACATCACGGGCTCCGAGATCCTGCAGGACACGGCCGACGGCCGGAAGGCGTTCGCGTTCGTGAAGGGCCCCTTGTTTGCAAACCTGATCCTCGCCGACGAGATCAACCGCACGCCGCCGAAGACGCAGGCGGCCCTGCTCGAGGCGATGCAGGAGCACCGTGTCACGGTGGGCGGCCACACCCACGAGCTCGACGAGCCCTTCTTCGTGCTCGCCACCCAAAACCCGATCGAGCAGGAAGGCACCTACCCGCTCCCCGAGGCGCAGCAGGATCGGTTCATGTTCTGCCTCATGCTCGACTATCCCGAGGCCGACGAGGAGGTCGAGGTGCTCCGACGTACCACGGCGAATCGACGCGTCGCGCTCGAACCGCTGCTGCACGCCGACGACATCCTCGAGATCCAGCGGATCGTCCGCGAGATCCCGATCTCCGATCCCCTGCTCCACTACGTCACCCGCATCGTCCGCTGCTCGCGAACCCGCCGCGGGGCCGAGGGCGCGGCCGCCGTGCCCGACTTCATCCGGAAGTATCAGCAGTGGGGCGCGGGCCCGCGGGCCGGGCAGTATCTCGTGCTCGGTGCGAAGGCGCGGGCCTTCCTCCGCGGGCAGCCGCACGTGGCCGCCGAGGACATCCGTGCGGTATCGCTGCCGGTGCTCCGCCACCGCATCATCGTGAACTTCGCGGCCGAGGCGGATGGCATCGACTCCGACGCCCTCGTCGGCATGATCCTCCGCGAGGTGGGCGACGCATGACCGCGACGGCGGGTGACGACTGGCAACTGCTCGACGCCGCCACGGCTGAGCGGGTGCGCGATCTGGAGCTCTTCGCCCGCGAGCGGGTGCAGGGTGTGCTCCAGGGAAGCAACGCCTCGATCCTGAAGGGCTCGACGACCGACTTCCTCCAGCACCGGCCGTATCTGGCGGGAGACACGCTCAAGCACCTCGACTGGCGGGTCTACGCGCGGACCGACCGGCTCGTGATCCGCGAGTACGAGGAGCAGACCAACTCGCGGCTGGCGGTGGTCGTGGACGTGTCGGGCTCGATGCGGACCGGAGCGACAGGTCGATTCACGAAGCACGACTTTGCCGTGCGGAACGCCGCGATCCTGCTCACGCTCGCCTGCCTGCAACGCGACCAGTTTTCGCTGGCGCTCTTCCGCACCGGCCGCATCGCCGAGCTCCCGTTCCGCGGCGGCCGCGGCCACCTGCGGCGGGCGCTGGCCGCGGTCGTCGCGGGCACGCCCGACGGTGGCACCGATTTCGTCCGGGGGCTCACCGAGAGCACCGCGCACGCCAGCCGTCGCGGGCTCGTGGTCGTGATCTCCGACTTCATGGACGAGCCCGAGCGGATCTGCCGCCAGCTCGCAGCGATTCGCTCGCGGCAGGGCGACCTCGTGGCCATCCAGGTGCACGACCCGCGCGAGGCCGACCTCGACTTCAACTCCGTCACCCGGTTCCACGACCCCGAGACGGGCGGCGTAGTCGTCGTGGATCCCGTGGTCGTCCGCCAGGAATACCGGCGGGCCTTCGCGGAACACTGCGAGAGCCTGCGGGACGGCTGCCGTCGGCACGGCTTCGACCACGCGCTGGTGGCCGTGGGCGACGACTACGCAACGCCGATCGAGGCGTATCTGCGGGCGCGGCTGGCCGCGACCCGTTGACCTCCCCGCCCCCCCAAAAAACAACTGAGCACCAGACGATGACATTCATGTCGGCGGCGATGCTCGGGGCCCTTCCGGTGGCGGCGATTCCGCTCGTCATCTACCTGCTTTTCCGCTGGCGGCGGCGGGACGTGGAGTGGGGATCGATGTACGTGCTCCGCCGCGTGCTCGAGACGAAGAGCCGGCTGAAGGCCTGGATGCAGTACCTGGTCGTCGCCCTGCGCACGCTCGCGGTCGCGGCCGTGGTGCTGGCGGTGGCCGGCCCCATGGGCCGGCGGGTGCGCGTCGGGCCCGATGCCTTTCCGTCGCCGCCGCCGGCGACGCATCGCATCGTGCTGCTCGACACGTCGGCCAGCATGGCCGCCCGGCACGAAGGTGCCACCCGGCTCGAAGCGGCGATCGGACTCTGTCGCACGATGATCCGCTCGGGAATCGCCCCCGGGCGGATCGACATTCTGCCACTGGCGGGCCGTGACGAGCCGATCACGTTCACCAGCTTTCCCGTCGCCCCGGCGCGGATCGAGGAGGCGCTCACCGGCGTTTCCGCACCGCACGGCTCGGCCGACCTCGCCGGCGGACTGCGGCGCGCCGAGGAAATGTTCCGCGGCACGGCGAGCAACCGCCGAGAGCTCTTCGTCGTCTCCGATTTTGCCGCGGGAAACTTCGCCGACACGGCCGCGACTGACGAACTGGTCGCGACGCTCGCGCGGCTTGCATCCACGGGGGTCGCCATCCAAGGCCTCCGCACGCAGGCGGCCGGCACGCGAAACTTCACGCTCGCCGAGTTCACCCCCCGAGCCGACACGCTCCTCGCCGGCCAGCCGACGCTCTTCCATGCCACGGTCGGCTTCTCGGGCACCGCGGCCGACGGGGAGACCGTGCTCACGGTCGAGGCCGATCCCGACACGCCCCGGGCCCGCGTCGTCCATGAGCAGCCGCTCGCGATGACGCCTGGAGAGACCGAGATCGATCTGGCCTTTGCGCTTCCCGCCGGCCGCCATCGCATCCGCGCTTCAGTCCGCCCCGACGACCTGCCCGCCGACGACTCCGCGGCGAGGGTGTTTACGGCGGCGGATGGCGTGCGGGTGATTCTCGTGCAGGACCTCGACGGCGACCGTGGCTTCGACGACCCGCGGAGTTGGCTCGATCTCGCGCTCGCTCCCGCGGGGAAGGAGGCGGCGCGTCGAGGGGATGCCCAGGCAGACGCCGACACAAAAATCATGGTCGAGGGAAAAATCGCCGATCAGCTCGGGCCGGCCCTTCTGGAGGACGTCGATGCCATCATCGTGACGGCGGGCGGCGGCATCGAGGCGGCGGTCGTGGAAACGCTGCGCCGGTTCGCGCTGCGTGGCGGGCTCGTAGTGCTCGCTCCCAAGCCCGGCCAGGATCCCGCGACGTTCAATGCCGCGTGGCGGTCGATTGCTCCGGCCACGCTTGCCGGGCCGCGGTGGCCGGAGGTCGATCCGGAGCGGTATGAGTCGTGCGCCGCGGAGGACACCGAGTCACCCCTCTGGCGGGAGCTCGAATCGCCTGCGCACGGCAACCTCGCCAATCCTCGCTTCTACAACCACTTCATGCTCGCTCCCGGGCCGCCGCCGGAAGCCACCGCCACGCTGCTGGCACTCTCCGACGGCGATCCGCTGCTCCTCGAACGGCGGATCGGCCGCGGCGGCGTCATGCTCTGGACGGCCGGACTCACCCACGAGTGGCACTCGCTCGTCGTCCACCCCGGGTTTCCCGTGATGCTGCTGCGGCTCGTCGGTCTGGCGGCCGATCGGCTCCGGTTTGCGGCGAATGTCTCGCCTGGTGAACCGCTCGTCATGCCGACGGATGTGTCGGAGGTGAAGGTGATCCGCCCCGACGGGGCGAGCGAGCTTGTCGCCACAGTGGCCCGTGGCGACCGGCGATTCGTCCGCTATTCCCTCACCGATCAGTCAGGTGTCTACGACATCCGCGAGGACGTCGCGAGCGAGCTGCCCGGTGTCCTCTTCACGGTGTCGGACGACACCCGTTCGGAGAGCGATCTCACGCCCGTGGCGACTGCACTCGAGGCCCGCCTGGAGGCGGCCGCCGGGGCGGAGTGGCAGGATTCGACCGGGGCGGTGGCAGCCGCCACGGCCGCCACGTATCCGGGCGAGTCGTGGGTGCTGCCGGTAACGCTCGCGATGCTCGCCGCGCTCGTCGGCGAGGCCGCGGTGTCGAGGTGGTTGTTGTGATGAAGCCGATCGCGACGGAATGGAGCGTGTACAGCGAGACGGGCGTGCCCGCGTGGGTGGCCGCGTCGCTTTTTGTCGTGCTCCTCGCGGTGCTGCTCCGCTGGCTGCACCACGAGTGTCGCCAGCGCAGGTCACGCCTCGCAAGCCTCCTTCCGTGCACGCTCCTGCTCGCGCTCGTGCCCGCCGTGGCGATTCTCTGGCGGCCCGTCGTCACCCGCGTGCAGACTTTTCGCCATCCGGTGAAACGGGTCGCGGTCATCGACGGTTCCCAGAGCATGACCACGCCGCTGGCGGCTGCCGGTCTTGCGCGACGGCTCGATCTCGTGGCCGCCTGGGATGGCCGACCGATGGAAGGCCGGTCGCTCGCCATGCGAGCGGTCTCGGAAGCCCTCGCACGATTCGCCGCAACGGCCCGCGAGGCGGCCGCGTCGCTCGATCGCGCGACGGCGGAGGCCGAGCAGGGACTGCCCCCCGGTGCCGACGCGGAGGCTGCCTCGGCCATGCGTGCCACATTCCTCCAGGAACTCCGCGGCAGCCTCGGTGGGCTCGTCGCCGGCGTCCAGGCTGCGGTGGCGGGAGCGTCCGATGCCGAAGCGTTCAGGGCGATTGTCGAGCCGCTCGCCGCCGTCGAGGCGGCCGCCGCCCCACTTGTTGCCCCACAGGCAGACCCGTCAGGCGTCGATCCCGCGGTGATCGCGGCCCGTCTCGTCGCGTTTTCAGCCGCGGCCGACCGGCTTGTCCCACTGCTCGACAACGCCCAGGACACGATCGACGAGGCGTTCGTGAAGACACCGGTCGCCGCTGCGATCGCCGACCGCCTTGCCGCGGCCGACGGACGCACGCGGCGCGATCTTGCGAATCTCGCCGCGGCGTCACTCCCGGACGACGTCACGGTGGTCACCGCCGCGGACGGCGAGCCCGCGACCGACCTTTACAAGATGGTGTCGCAGGCGATCGACGCAGGCGATGCGACGAGCGACGTGGTGCTTCTCTCCGACGGGGCCCACAACGGTGACGAGGACGATGGGGTGCTCGGTCGGCTCGAAGCGCGAGGGGTGCGGCTCACCACCGTGCCCACCGGGATTTCAGGCCCCGCTGCCGTCGACGGGGCGGTCGTCGATTGGCGGCTGCCCCGGGTGCTCGTCGCGGGAAAACAGGCGGTGCTTCGGGCCGTGATCAAGGCCCCGGCCGGCGTCGCCTGCCGGCTCGCGGTCAGGGTGGATGGGGCATCCGATCCGCTGGGCGCCGTGTCGTGCACCACGAACACCGACAACCGGGGGATCGTCGCGTTGCCCTTCAAGCCTCCCCCGGAGGGACGCCGTCTGCTGCGAATGGTCCTCGACTGCCCGGGCGATATGATCCTCGCCAACAACGCCGCGGTGATCGCCGTCGACGTCGTTCCGCGTTCGAAGCCGCTGCTCTCGATCGACGACGTGCCGTCGTGGGACGGCGTCTGGCTGGCCTTGGCTGCCGAACGGCAGGGGATCGACGTGACGCAGGTGCACGTGGCCGGCACGGAGCCGAAACGGGGTGGCCTGTCGCGATCGGTGCCGCAGTCGGTCATGCAGTGGACCCGGTATCGGGGCGTGATCCTCGACGGCCCCGGCTTTCCCGGTTTTTCGGCCGAGGATGCCGCCGCGCTGGCGACGTTCGTCGGCGAGAAAGGGGGCACACTGCTCCTGCTGGCCGGGGCCGCGGATGGCTATGCGGCCGCACTCGGCAGGGTGTTTTCGTTCGAGCCGGCCGCGGCCGAGCCGCTCTCGACCGAGGGCGTGCGGATCGCCGCCGCCGCGGCCGAGGAGCCGAGCCTGCAATTGGCGAGCGACGGAGCGCACGCGGCCCGGATGTTTGCGGCGTTACCGCCGGCGCGGGTGGCCTATCGCGTGCCGCGGGGCGATCGCGTGCTCCTCGAAACGACCGATGGCGTGCCAGTCTGTTCGCTTTCGTTTCATGGCCGGGGCAAGCTGATCCACTGGGGTCTGCGGGGCATGGAGCGGATGCGCGAGTTCGCCGGGGCGGCGGTCGTCGATCGGCTGCTCGAGGGCCTCATCGGCGAAGTGGCGGCGCCGCTCTTCGCGGAGCCGGGCGACGAGACCGTCGCGTTCCATCCGCCGCTGCCGCGGATCGGTGCCGAGTGCCTGCTCATCACGGCCGACGGGCCGCAGCCGCGACGAACCGTCCGCGCGACGGCCGCCTCCACGCCAATCGAGGTGGATGGCCGCACCGTCACCCTCGTCGCCCACGACAATCCCGGTATCGAGACCTCGCTGGCGGACTTCGATGAAGCCTTCCTGCGGCGGATGGCGGCGGACGCCAAGGGCCGGCTCGTGCCGCCAGACAGGCTCGCCGCGACCCTCGCCGCCGAGGACCCGCGAACCTCCACCACGCAGACGAGCGATTCGTGGCCGATCGGCCGTTCCCCGGCCATCGTCGCCTGGCTCGTCGCCGCTGCCGCCGCCCACTGGGTGCTCCGCAAGCTTGCAGGGCTTTCCATCTGAGCATCACCATGACCGTCGCCAAGAAGTCGTGTCGTTCCAGTTCGAGCCGCTTCAGTACCTGCCGCTCCATACCGGCCGGGTATCCGCGGCTGCTCGCCGCGCGGCTGCGGGCCTTCGCGCGGCTCGTGCGGCTCCGCGACTCGGTCGCCGATGCCGGCCTCGCGGTGCTCGTGGTCCTGGCGATGACGGCGATCGGGTGCGGGTTCGACCGGTTCGTGGACGTTCCCGGCGCATGGCGGCTGCCCTGGACGCTCCTCACCGCGGCAGCGGCGGTCGCGCTCGCGGGCCGGGTGCTCGTGCGGCTCGTCTGGCCCGCCGACTACGATCGGCTCGCGGCGGCGCTCGACCGAGCGGCCGGGGACACCCGCCAGCACCTGCGATCGCTGCTCGACTTCGTGCGCCGGGGCCTCCCCACCGCGTCGTTCGCCGGCATCTCGGCGGAGCGGGGGGAGGCGTTCTGGAGGTCAAGACGGATCGCGGGGCTCGTCGATCGCCGTCCGCTCGTCACCGCGGTCTGTGCCGGGCTGCTCGTGGCGGCGGTCTTCGGGCTGTCGCATGTGGAGTCGGTTCGCGCCGGCCTGCTCTGGCAACGCTTCATCGATCCGCTCGGCAACCATATGCGGCCGACGGCGACGTGGCTGGAGGTGGAGCCGCCTCCGGCCCGCGGCCTCGACGGCGGCGACGACTACGTGATCCGCGCGCGGCTCCGCGGCCGGCCCGTCGTCGATCCCGTGCCGCTGGTCCGCGTCGAGGTCCCGGGCCAGGCCGCCACGGTCGCGCGGCTGAAGCAGCGGGGCGACGCCTGGGAGCTGCCGGTGACCGACGTGCAGCGGGGGTTTTCGTTCGTCGCCTCGCTCGGCCCGGCCCGCACCGCGGCCTACCGTGTGGGCGTGCGGCCGCGGCCGCGGATCGAGCGGATCGTCGTG
>JBJTSM010000336.1:0-3270 GCA_046076685.1 Planctomycetia bacterium
GTGCGGACCTGGGGGTTTCTGCGGCGGCAGGGGCGGACACCCTCCGCGGAGGAACTGGCAGGTGCCCGGGCCGCCTCCGGCATGCAGTGGGTGGAGATCGATCCCGATGGCGGCCGCGTGCGGTTCACCCGCCCGGGCGTGGAACTGAATCCCGGCGCGATCGGCAAGGGCTTTGCGATCGATCGCGTGCTGGATCGGCTCCGCGGTCGAGGCGTGGCCAGCTGCCTGGTGCACGGCGGGGCCAGCAGCGTGCGGGCGATCGGCGCGCAGGGGTTTCCCACGCCGGGGCGGAGCGGCTGGCCGGTGGGCGTGCGGCACCCGCTGCGGCCGGGCAGGCGGCTGGCGACGGTGCAGCTCGACGACCGGGCGCTCGGCACGAGCGGATCGGGTACTCAGTTTTTCATCGACCGCGGCCGCCGGCTCGGCCACATCCTCGATCCCCGCACGGGTGTGCCGGCGGAGGGCGTGCTCTCCGCGACCGTGGTCGCGCCGACGGCGGCCGAGGCCGACAGCCTCTCGACCGCGCTCTACGTGCTCGGGCCCGAGGGCCTGGCCCGCGTGGCGCCGCCGGGCGGACCGGTCGGGGCGATCCTGATCGTGCCCGGCGAGTCGGCCGGCGCGGTGCGGGTGCTCACGGCCAACCTCGACACGGAGACGTTCCGCCTGGAGCCGGGAGAGGGCGTCGAAAGCCGAGCCGGCTGATCACTTCCAGGCGGGGCAAGGCGGGAAACGCCCCCTCCGTGCCTTTTTTTACGGCGGGGTTAGACTATCGTCTGGTGCCTGCCGCAACACTCGATCCTCCCACCGCCCGCCACACCGACTTCTGACATGTTCGACTGGATCGAGCGGGGTTCCTACCTCGGCATCGTGCTGTTCCTCACGCTCACGGGCATCGGCCTGCCGGTGCCGGAGGAGGTGCCGATCGTGGCCGCCGGCGTGGCCAGCCGGCTGCAGCAACTGCGGTGGTACTACGCCCTGCCGGCCTGCCTGATCGGGGCGTTGCTCGGCGACAGCCTGATGTATGCGATCGGCCGGTTCTTCGGGGCCCGCATCTTGAAGGAGCATCCGTGGTGGTCCGGGTTCCTCACCCCGGAGCGGGAGCGGACGATCGAAAATCTGCTCCGCAAACACGGGATCAAGGCGTTTTTCGTGGCCCGGTTCCTCGTCGGCCTGCGCAGCCCCTTCTACCTGACGGCGGGCATCCTCAAGGTGAAGTACCGCTGGTTCCTGCTGGCCGATTTCATCTGCGCGTCGATCGTGATCGGCGGTTTCTTCGGGCTCGCCTACCTGTTCGGGGAACGCATCACGAGCCTCATCCAGGCGACGGAGCGGGGCTTCACGGCGATCGCCCTGTCGGTGGCCCTGGTCGGCCTGGCGGTCATCGCCTTCTTCTCCTTCCGGCAGCGGCGGATCCGGATGCTCGATCAGGATCCCGAGGCGCTCTTCGACAACCGGGAGATCCTGCTCGGCCCGGCGGCCGACCGGATCGCCGACGCCGTCGCCCTCGGCGACAGCCGCCACACCGACCGCGACAGGCCGGCGGGACTGCACCGCGAAAGCCCGGAATAACCGGCCCGCCGAGCGAAAAACGCTCCGCATCTGGCGGCTGTGCGGGTCGTGCCGGCGCGACCCTGGCGACTGGGCAGGATTGTCGCCCTGCGGCGACTTTGCTGTCGCCGTTTTGCGACCTAGGAACTGGGTGAGGCTCTTCTCGTCTCCCCTCTCCTCGACAGGATTCCAGCATGATCCACACCGCGGCGCCGGTTCCTCGCTCCTCCCATGCGGGCCGGTTGCTCGTCGTCGACGACGACCGGCGCGTGGCCTCGCAGACGGCCCAGTGGCTCTGCAGCCTCGGTTGGCATGCCGGTGCCGTCGGCTCGGCCGACGAGGCCCTGCCGCTGCTCGGCCGCGAGACTTTCGCCGCCTGCATCGTCGACGGTCTGCTGCCAGGCGGAGGCACTGGCCGGATCGCAGCGAGCCTGCGGCAGGCGGCTGCCGGCACCGGGCTGGTGATCACGGTGCCCGCGTCGGCGTCGGCCGCTCTCCGTGCCGCGATCGAGCCCGATGCGATCGTGCCTGCGCCGGCCAGCGACAAGGACCTGCTGGACGCGATCAATACCGCGGTGGCCGCCGCCGGCCGACGCGCCGCGGCTGCCCTGGCCGCCCCTCCGGCCACCCGGCTGCTCGGCACGTCGCCCGCCATGCGGCGGGTGCACGACCTCGTGCAGCGCCTGGCCGACGCGCCGACCACGCTGCTCATCACCGGCGAAAGCGGCACGGGCAAGTCGCTGCTGGCCCGCGAGATTCATCGGGCGAGTCGGCGGCGCCACGCGAAGTTCGTCGAGGTGGCCTGCGGCTGCCTGAGCGAGACGCTGCTCGAGAGCGAGCTCTTCGGCCACGTCGCCGGCTCGTTCACCGGTGCCACCGCCAACCGGGACGGCAAGTTCCTGCAGGCCGACGGCGGCACGATCTTTCTCGACGAGATCGCCACCGCCTCGCCCGCCCTGCAGGTGAAGCTGCTGCGGGTGCTGCAGGATCTTCAGTTCGAGCCGGTGGGCGGCATGCAGACGCACGTGGTCGACGCCCGCGTGATTCTCGCCACCCACGAGGACCTCGGGCAGCTGGTGGAGGCGGGCACGTTTCGCGCCGACCTCTTCTGGCGGGTGAACGTGATCACGATCGAGATGCCGTCGCTGCGGGATCGCCCCGACGACATCCCCGTGCTCGCCGATCATTTCCTGGCCGCGGCCGTCGCCCGCGGCGGTCGGGCGGTGGAGGGATTTGCAGCGTCGGCGGTGGAGCTGCTCACGGCGTATGGGTGGCCTGGCAACGTGCGCGAGCTCGAACATGCGGTGGAATATGCGGTGCTGCTCGGTCGCGGCCCACAGATCACGGATGCCGACCTGCCGCCGACAGTCAGGCACGGGACCGGCCGGCAGGCATCGCCGCTGACTGCAGGGGCCGATGCCGCCGGTTCGCTCAAGCGGTCGATGGTGCACCCCGAGCGGCGGCTGATCCTCGAGTCCCTGGAACGGCACAACTGGCGGCGGGACGCCGCCGCCCGCGCCCTCGGCATCAACCGCACCACGCTCTATAAGAAGCTCAAGCGGCTGGGGATGAACCTCGCCGAACTCCAGCCGGCACGATAGCCAGAGTTCCGCTTGCAAACACGGCCGCATTCCCTCGCTTGCGCTTCGGGCTTGGATGGGAACGGGGGAGTCCGGCTTGGTGATTCCCATGCGTTCCCTCGCTTGCGTTTCGGGTTTGGAT
>JBJTSM010000337.1:0-12770 GCA_046076685.1 Planctomycetia bacterium
AGGGCGACGTCCCAGAAGTGGTCGGCCACGGAAAATACCGTGTCGCGGGTGTGCACCGGTCCGGAGGCGGCGGCAAGCGTGGCCACGAGGCCGCGGCCGAAGAGCTGCGGGCCCACGGTGAATTCCCGGCGGATCGTCGTCGCCTCACCGGCAGGCACGACAACCTCGACCGTGTCCGCCGGCTGCCGGTCGTCGATGCCGGAGACGAGCGAGAGGTCGAGCGTTCCCTGCCACGGCTTTTCGCCGACATTCACGATCTCGCAGACCGCGGTGGCCCGCTCGTCGGGCTTGCTGACGACCTTTTCCGTCCGCAGGCTGCGGATGAAGCAGCCGGTATCGATCCGCCGCACGGCGATCCGGTGCACCCGCGCGGTCGCCTTGCCGAGGCCGGGCACCCGGTGGCGGGTCTGCCAGTTGAGGCCCACGCTGTGGGCGGAAGGCTTGCCCGACACCTCGAAGGGCACGGTGACTGTCAACGGGTCGGTGCGTCCGGCGAGTTCGTGCAGCCAGACCGGCCGACGCGCGGGTGGCTGCCCGCCGGCGACGCGGGTGACGCCGATCGAGAGCCACGCCGGCATATCGAAGGGTAGCGTCGGGTAACCGGGAAAGAGATCTGCCTCGAACGTCACCACCGCCTCGTAGAGTCCCGGCGTGAGCGGCTCGGTCTGGGCCGTCGCCATCGCCCCTTCGATCTTCTCGCCGGTGGCGTCGACCGCGCTCTCGAAGACCGGCCCCTGCCCACCGGGAACGACGCCCGACCGCTCGACGTTGCGCGCCGTCAGCCGGTCGGGCGTAAAGAGCAGGTCACCGGCAACCGCGGGTGAACCAAGTGACAGAGACACGGACACGAAGCAGGCGACCAACACTGGGCGAAAGAAACCGGGCATGCATGAGGCTCTCTGGGGGTGGCGACCGCCTCCGTTGTAAGCCGCGGCCGACAGCCGCCGACAGGGACTCCGAGAAAACGTACAGACTTGAAAACCCGCGACGCGCAGCACCGTCCCCAGAAGCCCTTCGCGGAAGCGAGGGGGTGACGCCCACCATCACCATCCGCGTCGTTTCTCCCATTGCCCAAGCACGCGGAGTGGAACGCGTCACCCCCCGGCTCCCGCCGGGGGCTTTCGGTCGAGCGTCGCCCGACGCACGCGAGGGTCCGCCTGGACTTCCCAGCTTGCGGCCGCGCCGCGGTGGCGGGCTGGGCGAACTAGACCGGCTCGACCGCTCCTCCTGTATCGATGCTGCCGGTTCAACCTCGCGTGTCGGGCAAACTGGTCGTTCCGGCCACGCCCGTCGTAGCCGGCGCCGCCGGCCGACGCCGAAACATCCGGTGCGGGCGGAATCGCCCGCCAGGAGGCTTTCCGATGCGCAGGCTGGCATGCGGTCTGGTGGCGGTGCTGTTGGTGCTCACGGTGGCCAATGCCGCCTCGGCGTGGCCCTTCGGCCAGGTCTGGGAGAAGCGCAAGGCCGAACTCTACGCCCGGCTCTCCCGCGACGTCTCCGCCCGCGTGCATTCGCGGGTCGCCGCCGCGAAGACCGAGCTCGAGGACGACCTCGACACGCGGTTCGCCGAGGAGACGGCGAAGCTGCAGGATGAGATCAAGGCGCAGCTCGCGACCGGGTCGAAGGACTTGGACGACCGCTTCGGCCGGGAGATCCGCGGGCTCAACGACTCCTTCGCGGCCGAATCAAAGGCGCTCCGCGCCCGGTTCGACCTGCAACTGCAGGAGCTCAAGAAGAAGATCGACGCGGAGATGGCCGAGGCCGGCCGGAAGGCGGCCGCCCAGGCGATCAGCGAGTCGAAGACCGCGGCCGAACGGATCGACGCCGAGTCGAAGAAGCTGCTCGAACGGGTGGATGCCGAGGCACGGAAGGCGGTGGAACGGGTCGACGCGGAATCGAAGAAGGCCGCCGACCGGACCGCCGCCGAAGCGAAGCAGACGGCCGAACGCGTGGACACCGAGGCGAAGAAGGCCGCGGAGCGGGTCGACGCGGAGTCGAAGAAGGCCGTCGAGCGGGTCGATCTGGCGACCCGCTCGATCGAGGAGAAGACGGCCGCCGAGCTGCGCAAGATCGAGCAGCGTTCGGCGGCGGAACTCGACAAGGCGGTGACCGCCGCCGAGAAGCGGGTGGACGCCGAGGTGGCGAAGCTGAAGGCCCGCCTCGACGAGCAGGTGGCCGAGATCGCCAAGCGGCTCCGCGAGCAGCCGGAAGAGAAGCCCGCGGAAAATTAGGCTCTTCCCCGCCCCCCCGTAGCCGCCGATTGGTCATCTGCGGGAGCACTTCTTGATGCTACGGCGTGCGTCCGCCGGCCGTCTTGGGCACGTCGAAATGCTGCGTGGACGCCGCGGCCGGGAGCGACACGGTCGTGGGGTAGTCGCGGAACAACACCACTCCGGTCGGCTCTGCTCCGGCGATCGATGGCACCGGCACTTCATAGCCGTTGATCCGCACCCGCTGAGGGCCGGCGACGGCCCCCTTGCCGTGCCGCGAGCCGGCCGTGTCGTAGCGGCCTTCCCGGATCGGGGCGAAGCCCGCGGGCCCGTCGTTTCCCCGGCTTGCATCCGGCTCGAAGTAGATTTCTCCGACGGGCAGCGGCCGGCCGTCGAACGTGACCGACCCAGACACGCGATGGCGGCCGCTCGCGTCGCCTCCGCAGCCACCCGCCGCGAAGAGGCCCAGCCCGGCCATGGCCCAGCAGCATCCGCGCGGATCCAGTGACAATCGTCTCATGGGAGCCTGGTGATCTCGCCGCCGTTGCGGCTGGCCAGCGAACGGTAGGTGTTCATGTTGATGTTGTCGGCGATGAACACGACCGATCCGTCGGTCAGGCCGAACACGCATCCGCGTGGATGCATGCTCCCGAAGCCCGAGTCGTTCATGTTGGGTGCCACGTAGGCCGTCGAATTGATCGGGTTGGTCGCGTTCCGCGCGGAGACCGCGGCACCGCCGATTCCCCAGCCCCGCGTCCAGACGCGGTAGCCGTCCATGTCCCAAGACACCTCGCCGATCATCAAGGTCGTGGAGAGACCGTCGGTGACGTCCTTACTTGCCACTTTCGAGTTGACACCCATGATTCCCTGCCGGGAGAGGTTTCCATTCTGCGCGGTGGCCGTCGAGTAGGCCGTGTTCGTGGCCGGGTTGGTGCCCGTGGGGCCGACGACGCCGTAGACATGCGCGGACCAGCCGGTTTCCGCTGCCAACTCCGTCTTCCTGAACTGCGACGAGGGGCAGAAGAATTCCGGGACGAGCGTGTCCTGGATCGCGGTGCCGCCGCTGGGGGCCACCGTGTAGGTTGCATCGGTGTGGTTTTTGGTGAAGTCGCAACGGTTGAACAACGCGGTCTGCTCGATGTAAGGCAGGATCAGCAGCCGAAACGACAGGCTGCCCCAGGTTCCGGGGCCGAAGGTCTGGCCCGCGTCTCCGGTGGTCACGACCCGCGCGCCGATGGAACCGGGCGGAAACACCCGCTTCGCGTCGTTGTAGTGGTGGTTGGCAAGCCCCACCTGCTTGAAGTTGTTCATGCAGGTAGACAGTCGCGCCGATTCCCGCGCCGCCTGCACGGCCGGCAGCAAGAGGCCCACGAGCGTGCCGATGATCGCGACCACCACCAACAGCTCCACGATCGTAAACCCCGCGGGGCCGCCGCGCCGCGGGTGCCGCCCGACTCGACTCTGCAACGATTTTCGCATGGCGTTCCTCCGCGCGCGTGATGAATGAGTCCGACGGGTGTTGTTCCACGGTGTGCAGACTGCCAGTCTGCGCCTCCGAGAAGACCGACGGGCGGACGGGCGGGGCTAGGGCTGGCGTTCACCCACCTGACATACCACTATTCGAAACTATACCAGCCTGCTACAAGAGGTCAAGAAACGGAACACCGGGGTTTCCCGGCCGGGCGAAGGCCCCCGAGCCCCGACGGACCCCGGCGAGCCCCCGCCCACCATCCTCCCAGCCCCCCATCCTCCCAGCGAGCGATGATGAGCGAATCCCACCACAAGCTGCTCATGCGGACGGCCTGGCTCACGGTCTGGCTGCTCGTGCCGGTGGCGCTACTCAACTATCTCGACCGGCAGATGCTCGCGGCGATGAAGGCCTCGATGATGGAGGACATCCCCGACATCGCCACGCGGGCCAACTGGGGGATCGTGCTCGGCTCGTTCAAGTGGGTGTATGCGATCCTGAGCCCCGTCGGCGGCTATGTGGCCGACCGGCTCAGCCGCCGCCACGTGATCTGCGCGAGCCTGTTCGTCTGGTCGGCCATCACCTGGGCGACCGGCCACGTCGATTCCTTCGCCGGCCTCGTGGCCGCCCGGGCGATCATGGGCGTGAGCGAGGCCATCTACATCCCCGCCGCCCTCGCCCTGATCACCGACTTTCATCTCGGGCCCACCCGCTCGCGGGCCGTCGGCCTGCACCAGATGGGCATCTACGCGGGCATCATCATCGGCGGCTTCTCCGGCTACGTGGCCGACGCGCCCGCGCTCGGCTGGCGGTTCGCCTTCTCCGTGGCCGGCCTCGTGGGCGTGATCTACTCGGTGCCGCTCTTCCTGCTCCTGCGGAATCCCCCGCGGGCCGCGGACGGGCAGGCGGGGCCCGCGCCGCTGGCCGCCGTCCGCACCCTCGCCGGCAGCCGCGATTTCCTCCTGCTCGTGCTCTATTTCACGCTTCCCGCCATCGCCGGCTGGGTGGTGAAGGACTGGATGCCCGACATCCTCAAGGAGCAGTTCGGGCTCGGCCAGGGGCAGGCGGGCGTGTCGGCCGTGGTCTACGTGCAGGTCGCCTCGATCGTGGGCGTGCTCGTGGGCGGCTGGCTGGCCGACCGCTGGATGCTCCGCACCGCCCGCGGCCGCATCTACACAAGCGCCCTCGGCATGGCCTGCTTCCTGCCCGCCCTCTTCGGCGTGGGCAACGCCCAGTCGCTGGCCGTCGCCGTCGGCTTTCTCATGCTCTTCGGCCTCGGCTGGGGGTTCTTCGACTGCAACAACATGCCGATCCTCTGCCAGGTGGTACGGCCCGAGCTGCGGGCGACCGCCTACGGCGTGATGAACCTGGCGAGCATCAGCTGCGGCGGCTTCGCCGACTGGGGCTTCGGCCTGCTCCGCGACCGGAACGTGCCGCTCAACGGCATCTTCGGCGCGTTCGCCGCGGTGGCCGCCCTCTCGATCGCCATCGTGCTCTGCATCCGGCCGCGGGATTTTGCCAGCCGCTGAGACGGGGCTGCTACGACCGGGCGGCCTTGCCGCGGGATCGCGTCCGCTTCGGCTTCAGGCTCTTCGACTGAACGCGGGCGAAAGACACCGGCTCCGGCTCGGCCGCCTCGCTGGCGGCGGCCGCCGTGAGCTTCTCGATCCACGGGGCGAGGTGCTCGCGGATCAGCGTGTCGGCCTGCCCGGGCGACGCCTTCACAAGCGCCTCCACGAGCCGCGAGTGGATGTGGGCCGATCGGCCCGGCACTTCCGGCAACAGCCGGTTGGCGGCGTGGTAGAGGCTGTGCCGCATGACGTGCGTGAAGGCCTCGTAGAGCACGGGGCTGCGGGCCTGCTCCACGAGCAGATCGTGAAACTCCACCTCCGCCCGGAAGTTCGCCAGCGACCCCACCGGAGTCGCATCGAGCCGGCGGGCCACCTTCAGGAGTTTTTCCCGGGCCTGGCGGATCGGCTCGCCGGCGTAGAGCCGGGCCGCCTCCACCTCGAGCGCCTGCCGCACGTGAAACCGCCCGAGCGCCTGCGTCGCCGTGATCGGCCTGACCACCGTGCCGCGCCGGGGGCTCGTCTCGAGAAAGCCCTCCCACTCCAGCTGCGTCATCGCCTCGAGCACCGGCATCACGCTCACGCCCAGGTCGGCCGCCACCTGCCGGCGGTTGAGCCGGTCGCCGGGCACGAGCCGGTTGGTGAGCATCGCCTCGTAGAGCTGTTCGTAAACGCGGTTGGAGAGGAGCGTGGATTGCATCGGCGGTGCGGGCGTGATGGACGGGCGGGGAAGGTGGACGAGCCGGGGCCACGAATGCGACCCACGCTCGACGTCCCCAATGGTAACCAGAGCCGCGGCGAGTTCACACCGGTAGTGCGCGAACTGCGGCGATCACATCGCCCTCTCGTCTGGACCTGCCTGCTTCGGACGCACGATCTGCACGACGAAACGCTTGGCACACACCACCGCGTGCGGTTCGGGGTAGAATCTGAAACGGTGCCCCGATTGACTCATTGGTGCACGTGCGTATACTTATCCGGGAGCGAGGTTGCCTTGACCACGATCAGCGAAATCGAGGAAGCAGTCCGAAGGCTTTCGAGGGCCGACCTGGCGGCTTTTCGTGAGTGGTTTGATCAATTCGACGCCGAGGCCTGGGACCGGCAATTCGAGCAGGACGCGCGCGAAGGGCGGCTCGACCATCTCGCGAACGAAGCTCTCGAGGATTTGCGGAAAGGGCGTTGCACCGATCTGTGAGCTGTGCAGATCGGGCATCGGGCAAAGATGCGGCATCGAGCCAGCCGAAAATTCTGGCAGTTTTATCGCCGGCTGCCGGAATCAATTCGGCTGGTTGCCGACGAAAACTACGTTCTGCTCAAGCACAACCCCAAACACCCGTCGCTGCGATTGAAGAAGGCCGGTCGGTTTTGGTCGGTGCGTGTTGGCATCCACTTCCGCGCCGTCGCCGTGGAAGATGGTGCCGATCTCGTTTGGCTCTGGATCGGCCACCACAGCGAGTACGAGCGGCTGTTGAATCGGAAGTAAATCGCGGGCACCGGCCGTCGCCATGACTCAGGAACGTAACCAACTCGTGCCGGAAGCCCGCCGCGGGGCGGGCGGTCTTGTGGGAATGGAAGATGGCCTGACACTCGCCCCGGCGGGGTCGATGGCCCGCCCCACGCTGCCGAAATCGACGACGCTCTCCGCCGCACGGATCCACGCCGTCGATCTCGAAGAGCAGATGGATCCGCTGGCGGTCGCGGAGGCCACGGCCGACGACCGCCGGTCGCTCGCCACCGCCGCCGGGCAGCTGCTCGTGATCGCCCTCGCCGCGGCGGCCATCTGGTGGCTCCTGCCCAGGGGCGTGGCCGCCCGACCCCCGCTCGAACTGCCCCCGCCCCTGCAGGCCGAGCCGCGGTCCACGAGCCCCGCCCAGCGCGACGCCGAGAATGCCGCGATCGAACGGCTGAAGCAGGCCGCCCCCACCCAGGCGATCGCCGCCTTCCGGCAGTGCGTCGACGCGCCCGACCGCGGCAGCGTGAACGCCTGGCGGTATTACCTGCAGACGCTCGTCGATCTCGACGAACGCGCCGAGCTGCGGCAGCGGGCCGGCCAGTTTCTGGCCGACCATCCCGACCGGCTCGAGGCCGCCCACTTCCTGTGCGAGGCGATCCGCCGCGACGACATCGCCGCCCACTACGAGCAGGGCGGCGCCTGGAACACCGTCCGCAACGCGGTGGTCGGCGCGAAGATCTCCCCGGCCTATCTCGCCGAGATCGACCGCTGCCAAAACACGATCAACGACGCGCTCACCCTCCTGCAGCAGCACGACTCCGACTGGTCGAGAGCGGGCCGCACCGCCTGGGCCGACCTCCTCCATCTCGACCGCGCCCGCCTGCACTTCCACGCCTGGAAGTGCGGCGGCTTCGCCTTCGCCGATCCGCATCGGGAGCACGCGCTCGAGGCGCTCCGCCAGCTCTCCTCGACCGCGACCGCCGACGCCCTCGCCCTGCGGCTGGAGATCTACCGCACCTGCCGCGCCGCCTGGCCCAGCCGGCTCGGCTTGGCCGCCGGCAAGCAGACGGTCAACGGCCTCGAATGGTCGAAGGACGACCTCCAACGGGCGATCGACGCCGACCGCGCGGCCCTCGCCCGCCTTCCCCCCGTGGGCCGCCGATGAACGACACCTCCCTCCAGCCGGCGGATCGAGAGCGGCCCGCCCCGCCGCAGCCTCCGACCGACCTGGCCCCTTGGGCAGAAGGCATCCTCGGCGGGATCCTCGGTGGCGTCCTTGGTGGCGTCGGGGGCGTGCCCGCGGCGGGCCTGCGGCCCTCCGCCCTCGCGCGGCAGCTGCTCGTGATCGTGCTCTATTTCGCCGCCGCCCGGCTGATGATGCTCGATCCCTGGTTTACCGGAGACACGTTTACGGGAGGCACGCTCACGGGCGACGTGTTTGGCCCCACCGGGTTCACCTGGCGGCAGTCGAGTGTGATCGCGCTGTTGGGCCTTCTGATGGAGTCGGCGATCGCGTTTGAGTGGCATCTGCTCGGCGTGTCGAAGGGGCTCAACCTCGTCGGCCAGATCGTGCTCGCCTATCCCTTCACGCTCTTCGTCGCCCGGCTGCTGGGGCGGCCGTGGTATCAGACAGACACCGGCGGCGTGCTCGGCGGCCTTTTTCTCGCCGTGCGGGCGGCGGGCGGATTCCTCGGGGTGACGAGCCTGATCCCCGCCTGGATCGCCGACGCGGTGTCGAGCCCCGGCACCGCGCTTGTGCTCCTGGCCCTCTGCGTGGTGACCTCCGTGGGCGGCACCGCGGCCACGCGGATGGGGCTCACGGCCGGGCTCTTCTTCATCCCGCTGGCGGTCGCCTTCAGCCAGCCGCCGGTGCCGGGCCTGCCGTTCCTCGGGGGGCTCGTCACGATGCTCGCCGGCATGGCGCTGCAGTATCGCGACGTCGACCGCTACCACCGCGACAAGGAGATCCTCCACCGGCTCCGGCACGTGACCGACGAACTGGAGCGGCGGTGCTGCCTGCGGCTGGTCACCCGCACCTGGGCCGACGGCCGGCTGGGGGAACAGACCGCGGAAGGGCTCGTGCGGCAGACCTACGAACACGTGCCCGGCGTCGATGCCGCCGGCGTCCGCGAGATCACCCGGTCGATCACGCACGATCTCGTCACCACGCATGGGCTTTTGCAGGTGCGGCATGATTCGGAGGAGATCTTCCTCGTGCCGCCGCCCGCGCTCGAATTCGAGGCCGACGTGCTCGAGCAGATCGCCCGGCTGCCGCGGATGGTGATCGTGTTTCTGCTGGCGTCGTGCTGGGTGCTCATGCCCTTCGACATCGTCCCCGACGCGATCCCGCTGGTGGGGGCCGTGGACGACGTGATCGTGATGACGCTGGCCGGCTGGCCCCTCGCCCGCCTCTTGGAACAGCGGATCGACCAACGCCGCCGCCGGGGCTAGGACGAAAAGAGCTGCGTCCCCTTTTCGTTCCCCGCGTGAAAACGCCGGATTTGCCTTTTGCTTTCGGCCCTGCGTAGGGTTGCCCCGACGGTGCTTTCCGCCTTCGGCAGACGGCGCCGTTCACTGATTCGCTCCTGGTAGACGCAACGAGGAACAGTCCGGGCGACCGGACGGTTCGTCATCACGTAAGCCGGCGCGAGAAGCCTCCTTCGGGTGGCTTCCCGCGTCGGCTTTTTTGTTTTTACGCCGACGTTTTTCCAGTCCAGGCTTTCCGCCCCGCCTCGGAGTACCGCGATGCACACGCTCTGCCTCACCCACCGGATCGTTCTCGCCACGAAGGTGCTTCTGCCCTGGATCGGCATCCTCGTCGCCGCCACCGTCTTCGCCGTGCTGCCGGCAGACGGGGCTCCGATCCTGATCTCCGGCACGGGCCAGACGCCCGCCAACGGCGGCTTCAGCACCGTCTCGGCCAATGCCTCGCTCGACATCGTCGGCAACAAGCTGACGGTGGTGCTCAACAACACGTCGCCCACCGACACGACATTTCAGTCCGAGGCGCTCAGCAGCTTCTATTTCGACATCGTGCGGGGCACGAAGCGGCCCACGCTCACCTTCACATCGGCCGACGGACCGCTCTACAAGCTCCTCACAAGCGGATCGGACCAGCGGTATTCGTACCAACCCCCGACATCGGCGAATGGCAACGGCACGTTCACGCCCGGGGCGGGACCCTCTAATCTCATCGCCACGAAGCCGGGAGACGGCACCTGGCAATACCTGCCGATGACACCGACTGTCTTCCCCTTTCTCGGCTTCGGCATCGGCACCGTCGGCAACAACAGCCTCTCGCCAAACGGATTCAACGGCAACTGGGTCAATGGCCCGAAGAACATCCCCGGCAATTCGATGATCAGCTTCTCGATCTATCGCTCGGCGAACGGAGACATCTCCCCAAGCAGCGGTCTCAACAACCAATACCTGCTCAGGAACACGGGCACGTTCACGTTCACCATCAAGGACGATGGAACAAAATGGTCGACCACCGACATCCGCAAGGAGGCCATGTTCGGCTTCGGCACGGGTCCCGACGGCAAGCTCATCGTCGCACCGGAACCCAGCGCCTACGCGATCGCACTCATCGGCGTCGCGGCGGTCGCCTGCCGCCAACGCTTCCGGCGAAAAGGGCGTGTCCACCACGCCCCGGTGCCGTGATCACTACGGCCGCCACTCGATGCCGAGGATCGAGACGTCGTCGAGCGGCCCCTCGGGCCGACACCACTCCTCGACCCGATCGAGCAGGCCCTTCACGCTCTCCTCGAGCGGCCGCGACCGCGCGGCCGAGAGCAGGTCGGCGAGCGCCTGGTCGCCGAGCGGCTGCCTCTCCTTGTCCATCGCCTCGGGCACGCCGTCGGAATAGAGATACACCCGGTCGCCGGGCACGAGCTGGAGCGTGTGCTGGTCATACTCGACGTCAGGCACGAATCCGATCGGGAAGCCTTCGGCGGCGTGAAACTCCGCCGGGCCCCCGGCCGGCACCCGCACGAGCGCGGGATGGCCGCCCGACACGTAGTCGAGCCGTCCCGTCGGTACGTGGAGCACGCCGTAGAGAATCGTGAAGTAGAGCCCCGAGAACTCGTCGGCCTGGAAGAGACGGTTGAGTTGCGTGGCCACCTCGGCAGGCCGAACCACCACCACCCCGCCGTCCACCCCCTGCCGCACGAGCAGCGACTGCTCCGACACCTTGGGCGTGAGAAACCGGCCTACCGTGACCGCCATGAGCGACGAGGGCACGCCGTGGCCGCTCACGTCCACCACGAAGAGCCCCACGTGCTCGCCGTCGAGCGGGAAGATGTTGAGAAAATCCCCCGCGAGGCTCTGGCAGGGCACGTACCGCCAGGCCACCTGCGTGGCGGGCAGCGTCACGGCGGCGGGGGGCAGGAGCGACTGCTGCACCTTCGCCGCGGCCTCGAGGTCGCGAACCATCTGCGCGTTGATCCGCGAAATCCGCGCGTTCAGGTCGGTGAGTTCGGCGTTGGATCGCTGCAGGCTGTCGCGGGCCACCGAGAGATCCTGGTTGGCCACGACCAGTTCCTGGTTCTTGGCGACGGCGTTCTCGAACGTCGAGACGAGCAGGTTGAGCACCTGCTGGCGGCCGGCCTTCACGCGGAACTGCTGGCCGGCCAGCGTGACCTCGAGCGTGGCCGTCTCGGCCTCGGGCCCGCCCTCGTCCAGCGGCGAGGCCAGGAGCGACTGCATGCGGCCGAGCAGGAACTCGGTCTCGTAGGGTTTGGTGACGTAGTTGTCGGCGCCCGAGTCGAGGCCGCGGATGATGTCGATCGGATCCGCGAGGGTCGACAGCAGGATGAAGGGCACGCTCCGCAGGGCGGGATCGGTCTTCACCGCCTTGCAGAATTCGTAGCCGGTCATCACCGGCATCTCGATGTCGGAGACGATGATGTCGGGCCGCCGCTCCCGGGCCAGGGCCAGGGCGTCGGCGCCGGTCTCTCCCCAGCGGACCGTGTGACCCGCCTCCGTGAGCCGACGCATCAGCATCTTCGCCTGGATGCGGCTGTCTTCGGCGATCAACACGTCGACGCCGGCCGTCGCCCGGGCGGCGGGGGCTGCCGGCTGGGCCTGGGCGCCTGCGTCCATCGTGATGCGCTCCCCGAGGGATCTTGCAGAGGTCTTGCCGAGGGATCTTGCCGAGGGATCTTGGGGGGGGATCAGGCCTCGAACGCCGCCAGCCCGGTGGGGGCGTCGGCGTAGATCTTGAAGAGCTTGTCGAGGTTCGTGAGCTTGAACACCTGGAAGATCTCCGGCCGGATGCCGCACATCTTCAGCCGGCCCTTGCCCGCGCCGATCTTGCGGTGCAACTGTCCGAGCAGACCGAGCATGGCGCTCGACATGAACTCGACGTTCGAAAAGTCGAGCAACATGTCGGGGCCCGCGTTGGTGCCCATCAGGCGGTTGATCTCGGTCTTGATCTCGTCGAGCACCGTGTCGTCGAGGATTTTCTTGTCCTTGAAGAGCACGATGTGGATGTCACCCTTCTTGGCGGTCTGGATACGGCGAAACTGGTCCATGCGTGGTGTGATCCCGGAGAAAGAACCGACGCGGGGCGGGCCGCGAACATTTGGAAAGCCTATCCGGTTTGGGATGACCTTGCCAGCGCGGAGCCGCCTCCGCCCGCGGCCCCGGCCGATTTCGCCGGCAAACGCTCTCCGCCGTCGGAAAACGCGTCCGGCGGAGAAGCGGCCCCAGCTTCCGCGACTGGAACATCCGGGCGACCGCTCCGACCGCCATGCCCGGCATGACGATGACCAACCGCGTGTCTGGTGCCGTCGGCACCGGTGCGGCGGGCGGAGGGAACACCGTGAGGATTCAGGACGTGGCGGCGGGCTGCAGGCCCATCGGCCTGGCGATCGTCATCGCCTGCTGGTTCATGCTCGCGGCGGCTGCCGAGGCCGACGACCCGGTGGCGTTGGCCGATCCGCCCGTCGGGCAGTCTCTCGCCGACGACGCCTGCCTGCAGGAAGTGCGCCGCTGCTGCGGCTGCCCGGGCTGGACGCACTACGTCGTCTTCGACCTGCTCTTCCTGCAGCGCAACAACCAGGCGGGCG